>DDTZ01000138.1:4086-16855 GCA_002344565.1 Bdellovibrionaceae bacterium UBA2351
TGATTCGCGATTGCCTCCATCAAGTCTTCTTTTTGATAAATGGGACGACCAAACGATCTTGAAGATACGATTTGTTTTTTGGCGGCTAAATCAAGTTCCATTTCAATGCAGTTTTGTCCACGAAGCTCTTGAACAATTCGTCTGCCTGTAATTGTTAGCATTTTTTGAATTACGAATTCGTTTGCATATTTTAAGTCGTATGCAGATTTAATTTTAACTGTGAGCAGCTTCTCAGCTGATTTTCGACCTATTCCCCACACATCTTCAACCGGAAATCGTTTTAATATATCATCTGAATTTTTGCTTGTATCTATTAGAAAGACACCGTGAGTTAGTTGTTTATTCTTCTTAGCGTAATTATTGGCTACTTTTGCAAGTACCTTAGTTGGCCCAATGCCTACAGAGACTGGAATACCTGTTAATTGTTTCACTTCAGATTTTATTTCATAACTGTAGTTAACTAAATTGTTTTTCATGCCCTGGAAGGACAAAAAAGCTTCATCGATGCTGTAGATTTCCATCTCAGGAGTATATTCATTTAAAATCTTCATCACGCGTCGACTCATATCTCCGTAAAGAGAATAGTTTGACGAAAAAACAGAAACTTTATTTTTTTCGCATACTGATTTTATTTTAAAATAGGGCTCTCCCATTTTAATTCCCAGAGACTTTGCTTCATCGGTTCTAGCGACAGCACATCCATCATTATTGCTCAATACAATCACGGGTTTGTTTTCAAGTTTTGGTTCAAACACTCTTTCACAGGAACAATAAAATGAGTTGCAGTCCACAAGAGCTATCATATTTAATCCAGATTATTTAATATGTTTATGTACTGAGTAGGCGACCACGCCCCAAATTCGAAAATCCATTTCTTCAGTGATTGTAATTGGTTGATACTTTGGATTTTCTGGACTTAAAACTACACGTTCTCTAAATTTTAGCAGTCTTTTTAACGTAAATTCTCCATTTACTACAGCAAGCACAACACTGTCATGAATAGGTGTCTTTGAGCGATCTATAATTAGTAAATCACCATCATAAATTCCTGCACCAACCATGCTATCGCCCTTTGCGCGTACAAAGAATGTAGCAGCAGGCTTAGTTATTAAATACTCGTTAAGATCGAGCGGTGTTTCTATGTAGTCTTCAGCTGGACTTGGAAACCCGCAAGAAACGGTGGATGAGAAAAGCATGGGCAAATAGATATTTTGCAGATGATTGGGTTCATTTGAATAGCTTTTAAATTTAAAAATTGACAACTTTTCCATAATGTGTAAGTTATATGTAAGTTACCAATGGGTAAAGACTATTTGTAAAAAACCAGCCTAATTTCTAAAAAATTAGGCTAATCGACAGGATTCCAAATCTTGATCGAATTTATTTCTTTTTGAGAAGGGCTTCTTTTTTCCCATCCACTTGCCATTTTCCTGTCAACAGAGACATCCCAGCTCAATGTGGTTCTATTTTTTTTCAAAAAATCAAACCGTTGTTTGGACGAAAATTTTTTATTTGTAAGCCATTCTTCAGTTTTTTCAGGATTAATTACAAAAACGCTTCTGTCATGACCACAATCAAAAAAGAATTTATATGGATCATCTGTAATTAAAGTAAATGTTTCTCTTATTTCTCCAGTGGACTTATCAGTCCACTCTGACCAGAGTCCTACAACAAAGAATAACTCATCTTTTTTAACTTTTAATTGAATCATATTACCCGCTTGAGATCCGAAATAACTTGATTCAATTGCGGCATTCATCGGAATAAGGCAGGTTTTGCCTTCATTAAAAGATTCGCGCCAAGTGGGAACTTCAAAAATATGTTCAATTTTACCTGGGTGCTTTTCACTTGGCCTTTCCATTCTTGCATTATACGTAGACCACTTGCAGGGAAACTCTTTACTCCAAGAGGGGCATAGTGAAAATGCCATCTCTCGAATTTCAATCTTACCATTTTTTTCAACAATAACAGGTGCAAGATCTGTTTTAATAAAACCTCTAACTCTTAAGTCCCATTCTTTGATCGGTTGTGGAATGGTAATTCCAAGTTTTTTGGAAAGTTCATTTGCTTTTGTTTTTAAAATAAATTGAGCACACATACTTGATTAGAATACTTCTTAATAGACTGTATTGAAATGAAAAAATAATAGACATTTTGAAATACAGATTTCATTTAAAACTACTTAGAAAAAACTAATATCTCGCGCAAATTGGACAACTTTGCCCAGTCCCATATATAAATGGGGAGTGAGTTTATCTGCATGGCTATACTTCCGACGTAGACGTTTAAGATCGAAAACAAATACATCGTTTGTTGTAAACAAAGTAGCGACATGAATATCAAGGGCTTCGGATATTTTTCTTAAAGTCTCAACACTTGGATCTTTAGTTTGCTTTTCTATGTGGGCAATAGTTGCCTGTGAGATTTTTGACATTTTCGCAAGTTCCGCTTGTGTTAGTTTTCTTTGTTCCCGTAGGTATCTAAGTCTTTCTCCAAGGTTATATTCTAAGCTTACTGCCTTATCTTTTGATGCTGCCTTTTTTTTAGCCATTACGATCCTCGTGGTTGATTATTTAGATTATATCGGCATAAAACTTTGATAATATAATTATTACTATAAGTAATTAAATATAGACATAGGTACTAAATTCGCATATCAGATGCTGGACGTATGAAGAGAAAGCGATATGCAAGTATGAATAAAATCGAATATGCGGCTATCAAAAAATGGCTATTTAACCAAATTCAAGTTTCAGCACAATCTATAGAGGATGATTTCAAAATTAATAAAACCGATTCAAAGTTGATTTTTGAAAAGCTGAAAAAAGATAAATTTATTTTTAAGGCGACAGAAAAAAAAGATATCTGGCTTGTTTCACAAAATGAACTTTTGCAGGACAAGAAGGGCAACTGGCCGGATGACTTATCTCAATCGGTTAAATCAAATATAAAACGAATTGAGGTTTCTCATGAAATCTCAAAAAAATATTATAAGTATTTAAATGACAGCTCTTACTTTCAAAATTTCATAAATCCAGATATGCCAGTTCAATTTTTAGATCCGATTGAAGCATTCATTTTCTCATGCAACATGAAATATAATACTATATTAGTATCTGATATTCTCGATAACGATTTTTTGACAGTACTACTTATATCAAAAATTTCAAAGATCCCTGTGGGAGACATTTTATCTGGGATTTTATCAGAAACACATTGGCCAAAACTTATTCAGGCAGCAGCGTTTGTTAGCTCTTGCTCTGGTCACTTAAAATCATATCCAGATAAAGCCATTTCGGGAAGTCAGTTAATAGGTCTTTTTAAAAATCCAAAATACGAAGTCATAATTTTAGATTTAAAAAGTAATCATATTAAGATGACAAACGTTATCTTTGAAGTTGCCAAGCAAAATAAAAAGATTCTAATTTTTAGCAACATCAGAAATGAAGATTAAGTTTGATAAAAAAATGTACTGGATCAACGTAAAAGACAGAGCCAAGATCGTTCTGTTTGTTGCTATTAGCTTGCAGATTATGCGGCACTGCCAAAAAGAATCAACCGAGGCTGACAGAGAGAAAAACGTTGAATTATTAGAACTCAAAAAAGAGGACTAAGTTATATTGAAGTATTAATTTCTGTGACATCGCGCTTGCGTCTTTCAGTTACAAGCCCTAATTCCTTTGCGCGTCTAAAAAAAGTAGCTCGTGACATATTCAAGAGCTGCGCTGCTTTCGTTCTATCGCCCGAAGCGTCGGTCAAAGCCTTTTGAAACCGTTTACGCTCTTGAGATATCGGTGAGTGTCCGTGTTTGCCAAGCATTGTGATAGCCTGCTTTGGGGTAAACAAACGTGATAGGTCAGGGATTGCTTGGCACACATCTTTTTCGCGAATAATTTTATTTTCACATCTGTAGGCCATCGTTTCGATCATGGATTCAAGTTGACGTATATTTCCAGGCCAATGGTATGTGAAAAGCAGATCTATCGCCTGAGGAGTGATTGTAAATTCATTTTTAAGTCTTGTGGCTAAGAAAAAAGTAACCAGCTCTGGGATATCATCCATCCTTTCGCGCAATGCAGGAATATGAATTGAGTACTTAGCAATACGATAGAACAGGTCTTCTCTAAATTTTTTGTCTACGACTGCATTTTCAAGATTAACGTGTGTTGCTGAAATGCTTTTAAAGCTAACTGATTTTTCCTCAGTAGAGCCAACACGCTGAACTTTTCGTTCTTGAAGTACGCGTAGAAGTTTGGCTTGCTGATGAATCGGCATATCGCCAATTTCATCCAGAAAAACAAAGCCACCTTGTGCGGCCTCAAAAGCCCCTGCTCGATCACGGTCTGCACCAGTGAAAGCTCCCTTAACATGGCCAAATAGTTCTGACTCAGCCACGCCGTCATTAATGGCACCACAGTGAACAGGATAAAGCCGAGTTGACGGATCGGCCAATTCGGCAATTGAGCGCGCTACAATTTCTTTACCTGTTCCGGTTTCACCTTGAATGAGAATATCTTTAACCCCGACCTTTGCAGCCTGAAGAATATCTGCTTTGAGTTTAAGTGCAGCGGGTGAAGATCCAACAAGAAGTGTATTTTTCTTAGTACTGTGCAGAAGAGATTCACGGCGAATTTGTTTTTTCTTAATGGCTGTCACAACAGATTTTCTAATTTCATCGACAGTTGCTGGTTTAGGGATAAAGTGCGTAATTCCGGAGTTCATAATTTCAACCAATCGTTTTGGCTCGGTTTCTCCGCTAATAACGATCACATCAACTTCAGAATCTTGCGCTGCAATTCTACGAAACACATCTAGGCCAGTTCGTCGGTCTCCGACAAAATTCAAATCTAAAAGTACAACATCGTAAAAGTTATTTTCGATGGCAATTAGTCCCTGGTCAATATTGGCATAAGACTGAACTTCATAGTCCATTCCCTCAAAAATCATCGGAATTTGCTCAAGCCAAGTGGCATCATCATCTAATGCTAAAATCTTTGGAGTTCTGTCGATCATCATACAGTTGTCTCCAAAGGTAATTTAACTTCAAATTTTGCTCCGCCTAAATCGTAAGAATGGGTTGCGACTAATTTGCCCTTGTGGGCTTCCACAATCTTTTTTGATACCAGAAGACCAAGACCAGAGCCATGTGTCTTGGTGCTTTTTAAAAGTCTAAAAATTGAATCTGGCTGCTTTGGGAGGCCTATGCCGGAGTCTTCGATAGTAACGCCGATAAAATTCTTATCAACTAAATTAAAAGAAACTTTAATTTTTCTACTTTGATTTTTTGATTCTACTGATTCAAAGGCATTTTTCAGAAGATTTGTGAAAACACGTTCAATTTGCATCGGATCATGAGGCAGCATTAAAGAATCATCGAACTTTTCAATAGTAACAGTTGTATTTCGTGCAACGGGCAATGATTGACACGTATTAATAGACTTTTGAATTGTGTCGATTAGGTTTGCCTTTGTCTGTTGTACAGTGATTTCACGGCTTCCGTCTAATGTTGTATCAATTATTGAAAGCAAAGATGGCAACTTTTCTTTGCTAACTTTTAAAAGATTTTTTAGACGTGCTTCACTTTGAGCTTCACTTGCTAGATCTGTAGCGACTTGAAGGGACTGCAGGATGGTCTTAACATCATGAATAACACCGCGAGCAATTTGATTGTAGACGACCTGCTCGCGCTGTTGAAAAGAGGAATTTAATTTGCGCGAAATTTCTTGAATTTCTTGCGGCCATTGATCGCCTATTCCTCGGTCTCCAGTAGAAGTATCAACCAAGGACTCAATCGGTTGAATCAGGTGTTTTCTAAAATAGCGAGTTTGAAAAAACAATCCACTGCCAATAATAAACCCGATAAGGCAGACGCTGATAAAAAGATTGGCGATGTTAAAATGTCCCCATAGGTTTACGATTGGTGCAGAGACCAATACCGAATATTTCTTTTCTAGAAATGGCATTTTCACTTCTGAATACAGCAGATTTTTTTCGCGTTTTATATCTTTTATGTCTTCGATAGAGCCATAACGAACAGCTGCTAACTTCATTTCATTTTGAAGCTGTAAAGCCACTGCATCGGGTGAGCCGCGAGGTGCGATCAGTAGCTCGCCGGATATTCGTCTTGCAACTGTTTGAGCTTTACTGTTAAGTTCATTTTGAGAAATTTTAGACTCGTTACTGTAACTGTAATAACCGAGAATTGAAAAAAGCAGAAGGCTCGCAACAATAGCCATCAATCCTGACATAAGCCAAGATGAGATCACAAATTGCTGGAGATTTTTCGCTTTTGACATACTACCTAACCGTTTTATCAAAAACCACTTCACCATTGGACAGCTTAAATACACTGACTCCCCAAGGGTTGACGAAATGTTTGCGGCCTTGTTGCTGGAATATCTTTGCAAATTCGGCTTTATCTTTTGGTTTATTTTTACAAACAATATCAACAGTACCTTCGATAACTTTAAGTAAAGCTTGGGCAGATCCGCTTGCTGGAAATGCAGCTGCGACTGAAGGGTTTTTTAAAATTTCATTTCCTAGGAGGAAATAAGCAAGTCCCTTGTCGGTGGGAGGAAATCCTTTGACTGTAATTCCGCTAGCTCCTTCTAGCTGCGGCGAATGATGAACAAACCCGTATTTGTTGTCTCCCCAGCCATCGCCGCCGACGAAAAATGTATTTGGGTTCCAGGAATTAATTTTCCCGATCAGGTAAGATGAAACTTTAGAATAATTCGGAATTAATACTACATCTGGCTTCATTTTCTTTACTAAAATTTCAACATTTGAAATATCGGGTTGTTCTCCCGTAATTTTTATTTCCTCTATTTTTTTAAATCTTAATTTATCGGCAGCCCGATAAAAACTTTTTGCAAAATCCAAACAGGTCACACAGTCTTCGCTAACAATCGAGACGTAGGTGATTACTTTCTTACTTTTAAGCTTCAGCTTTGTTTCCCTTGCTAAAGTAGAAGCCATATTTTGATTTGACTGTGCAAGTGTCAAATGAAGTGGATTTAGATCATAAACTGCTTTAGCTGAAGCCATAATGCTAACGGTAGGAGTGGCGTCGGCACCTTTTACTGCTAGCAAATAGTGGTTACTTCTTCGAGGCCCAACTATCAGCCATGCCCCATTATTTTGCGCAGTTTTAGCTTTCTCTAGGGCTTGCAAAGTATCACTGGCATCATAAAACGATTTCTCATCAGAAATAACGTACCCGCATTTTTCGAGTTTAGTTTTCGTAAGATCTTTTGCCGTTTGAATGGCGTATTCGTACTCTTTTTGAAATCGCTCAGAAGAAGTCGTATCTTTTGGAGCCAATGCCTCCATAAAAGTAATTTTTATTGGAGTGACGATTTGCGCTGCTGCCTCAAATGAACAGAGACAAGTTAAAATAAAAGTTACTATTGTGCGATTTTTTTCCATTTTAAAATAGCCTTTCCAAAAGATTCTTTAGGAGACTCAAGAGTTAAAATTTCATTTTTAAGTTCAGCATATCTGATCATCTCTTTGCCGATACGGGCAGGGTTGGACGCCTGAGTGACTTGATGTTTGATCTGCTTGTCTTTGACAGAGTAAGTGCCGGAGTAAAATAGAATTGAGTCGAAGATATTTTGTGCTTCGATCTCAGATTTTTGCTCAACTTTTTTGTTGATGCTGACACTCATATGGCCGGATTCAGTATAGAGAAGAAGTCCTTTGGTATCGTTACCCCAAGGACGTCTATTTCCTTCCAAGTCTTCAATTTCAAAGCTTTGTAGTTCCCATGCACCAGTGACTTGATTTTTCACTATTCCCCCGTGCCTTTTATTCAGGCATACGAGTGAATAGTATTGAGACTTATATAGTGTCAACTATTTGATATTACATTATTATTTTATTTTATAATTGAGACTTGAGTCTCAAGTTTATAACTATCTAAGATCAGATGATAAATTTGGTTTCGGTTGGTTTTATCGGCTTCTAAATAACATTAAATTGACCCTATGCTCCTCGGAGTCGTTTTAAATTGTCATAGCTTGTCACCCATAGGCTTGGGTGATCTAATTTTGATGTAAAGTAACATACTTTGGAGGGGTTATGCTCACTCAAGAAACTGAGCGATGGCTTTCTGTTGAGGGAATCGCTGATCATTTAGGTGTATCAAAAGAGACGATTTATCGTTGGCTTGAGCGTGAAAAAATCCCTGCGCATCGTGTGGGACGTTTATGGAAATTTAAGGCTAGCGAAGTCGATAACTGGGTTATTGCTGGTGGGGCCGCAACATTGGATGAACAGCGAGGAAATCAGTAAAAGTGGAAACTAATTTTCAAAATAAAAACAGCCTAAAAAAAACTCTTCCTCCGGGTGCTCGTATTGAAGTTCGCAGTGAAGAGTGGCTTGTTCGTTCCTGCGTGTTTGATGAATCTATTGGCTCATTTGTTGTAAAAGCGGAAGGCACATCTGGCGTTGCTCGCGGTCTGCAAATGACCTTCCTAGATACTCTTGATAAAATTAAAGAAGTTGATCCACTTCAAATTGATTTTAAAATTGATGATTCTTCTAACTTTAGAAGAACAAAACTTTTCATTGATATGTGGATTAAGAAAAGCACCCCAACAACGTCAGAACTTGTGATTGGACATCGGGGTGTTTTTAATAACGAACCTTATCAGCGTGAACCTGCTTCAAAAGCTCTCGATCAAAATAAACATCTTCGTCCAAGGGTTTTAATGGCAGATGCTGTGGGCCTTGGAAAAACAATTCAAGTTGGGATTCTTCTTTCGGAGTTGATCAGAAGAGGAAAAGGCCAGCGTATTTTAGTGGTTTGCTTGAAATCCATGATGTCGCAGTTTCAAAAGGAGTTGTGGTCGCGCTTTACTATTCCACTGAAAGCTCTCGATGCCCAAAAGGTTGAACAAGTTTTTAGAGAAATCCCTAGCAGAATGAATCCTTTTAACTATCACGATAAAGTGATTATTTCGATGGATACCCTCAAAACCACACGCATGATGGGGTATCTTGATTCGGCTCACTGGGATGTCATTGTCATTGATGAGTGTCACAACGTGGCTCGTAGAGGGAAATCTAGTTCTCATCGCTCAAAGCTCGCTAAAAAACTTTCTGCTGCTTCGGATGCACTTATTTTAACCAGTGCGACTCCGCACGATGGAACAAAAGAAAGTTACTCAAGTCTTCTTGAGCTGCTTGATCCAACTCTGGTTTCTGATCCAAACAAAATTACAAAGGATGATTTAGTTAAGGCCGAAGTCGTCTTTAGGCGGTTTGGTAAAGACCTTGATCTTGAAAACAAGATTCCTCAAAGAAAAGAAGATCCACGTTATATTCCATATTCAAAGCAAGAAGAGGTCGTTCTCTCATCACTCAAGGGAAAAGTTTTCAAGGTTCTTGATGAAAGAAAAACTCGAAAAAAAGATGTTTTTTTCAGATCAACACTTTCAAAAGCGGTATTCTCTTCTCCTGAAGCCTTTATTTCGAGTGTTGAAGAACGCTTAAAAAAAATTGATCCCAAAATCAGTCCAGCGCATAAAGAAGACTACGACTTTTTGAAAGAACTCAAAGATCAATTTGGAAAAAATCCAATCAAGAAGACTCCAAAATACAAAGAGCTTCTAAGTCTTCTCACATCTAAAGATGGTATTGGCAAAAAAGATCGTGTCGTTATTTTTACTGAATTTCGGAAAACTCAAGAAGCTCTTATCGCCGCGCTTGAAGAGGATTTAGAATTAAAAACTGCTGCATCCAAAAATACTTTTGATGCTAAAGCTGAAATTTTAAGTTTCAATGCTAGTGTTTCCGAAGAAGATCAGCAAAAGATCATTGAATCGTTCGCATCAGAAAATAGTAAAATCAAAATTCTTGTTACGACAGATATTGCTTCTGAAGGCGTAAATTTACATTTCTATTGTAACCATCTTGTTCATTACGATGTGCCTTGGTCTTTAATTACTCTTGAGCAACGTAATGGTCGTATTGATCGTTACGGACAAAAGAAAGAGCCGAAGATTTTCTATCTGGTTGGTGATTCAAATGATTCGTCAATAGAGAAAATGAAAGAACGATGGGTCGTTGAAAAGCTTTTAGATCGTGCTAGAAATGTTCGCGAACAACTTGGGGACGAGTCTCTAGCCCTTGGCTGTTTTGACGAAGAAAAAGAAACTGAAAAAATTGCGATTACCTATCAGGAAGAAGAAGATTTAAATAGACTCTTCGATGCCAACTCTATTTTAGACGACATCTTTGGCTCAATTACTCCTGAAAAAAAGGCAAGTATTGCCGTTGCTGACATCAAAACATTAAATTCAGAAATGGATTTTATTCTCAGTGCTTGTAAAGAGCTTGGGATAAAACATAAACATGATGGAAATGAACTTTCTATTGGTCTTGGAGAGAATCCAGATTCAAGAGATGGAATTAGACACTCATTGAGATTTTTATCTAATGAGCTAGAGGTTGATGACAAAGCGACCTTGAAGCTTTCAAATTCAATTTCAGTTGTTCAAGAGGCTATTGCTAAATCAAGAAAGAAGGCCGGAGAATGGCCAGAGTTTCATTATCTTTGGGAGAATCACCCCGTTTCTCAACTTTTTCTTCGCCAGCTAGAAGGAACTTTCGATAAGGACACCGTTCCATGCGTGGTAATGGATGAATCCGAAAAGCTAAAAGATGTATCATTCTTAGTATATGGGGCAATTTTTAATAAGAAAGGCCAACCCATTCATTCACAACTCTCTTTTGCATATCAAAAAAATGAGAAATGGATTTTTGAGGAACCATTTGAAGCACTAAAAGGCATTGGGTTTGATAAAAAATCAGTGGTGAATCGCTCGGATGAAACTACTTTTAAGAAAATTAAAAAGTCAGAAAAAGAACTTTTAAAAACGGCTGGATTAGTTCTTGGTTCTTACAAAAATGAACTCTCAAAAGAAGCTATTAAAGAATACAACAAACGAACTCCAAAGTTGCAAGAATACTCTGCCAAGCTAAAAGCTTGGCATTCTTCTAAAACAAATTTTCTTCATGAAACACTAAAAACCGGAAGTCAGAAAAGAAGACTTCAAGAAGAGCTTGCGGCATCAGAGAGAGTTAAAAATAAATTTCAAGATTATATTCGTTCGCAATTTGAGGTTGAAACCGACAGCCCATTCATCCGAATTGTAGCGGCGTTTATTCCGAACAATGGAGACTGGTCGTGATTAAAGGCATTTATAACGAAAACGAATTTTATAATAACTTCTATTGGGACAATAAAATTCAAGAGGAAGTCAAAAATAAGTCTGTCGCCATCCCTTCATTTGCAGAGGCCGCAAGTAGACTCAAAGAACTAGATCAACTATTCTGGGCGATGCAAGATGCTTCAAAGGCTGGAATTAAAAGCCAAGAATCACTTGTAGAATTTTACCAAGAAGTATTCAAAACACTTGGTTATAAAAACACTGAAGATAAGCGAGATACTCAAGTTGGAAAACAGTACACACTCTTTTTAAATGAGGAACTGAAGGAATCACCAGAGCTTTTTGGTATTCTTGTTGATTCTAATGAGACAGGCTTATTTGAAGCCTCTCCGCTGGCACTTGCTTCAACAGATGAAATTCCAGCAGAAGACCGAGAACTATCAGACATATTACAAGAGGAACTGCAAGATTCAGAAAAGCCGCCTAAATGGGTTCTTGTTGGCTCTCATAATGCTTTATTCATTATCGAAAGAAACAAATGGTCTTTTGGTCGATTTATTAAAATTGAATGGCAAGAAATCTTCCTTCAAAGGGACATCAAGCCCTATGAACTGATTTGGGGGTTGGCTTCAAAGGCCATGCTTTGTCCTGAAACTGGAAGTTCTGCCCATGAAGAGTTTGACGATAACTCTCATCGCCATGCTTTTGAAGTAACAACCGAGCTTCGTGAAAGTGTCCGTGAGTCGATTGAGCTTTTAATTAATGAAATGATCTATGCTCGTAAAGAAGCAAAACAAGGCTATCTCAATAAAGAAGAAGAAGCGGCTATTTATGCGAAAGAGCTTTCTCACGATGCTCTTTTTTATGTCTATCGCTTAATCTTTCTTCTGTATTTAGAATCTCAAGGTGATGATTCAGACTTATTACCGCTTAAATCTGAAATTTATCGCATGGGTTACAGTCTTGAGAAATTACTTGAGCTTGATTTTGTAACCATCATGCCAAATACGTCTGATTATGATGGGACATTTCTACAGGAAAGTTTGGATAAGATTTTCTCTCTCATCTACAATGGCTTTAATCCAGAAATTAAACCCGATATGTTTCGCGATACATTCTCTGGTGCAGGATTTCTAGTTAAAGGTATCAAGAGCGATCTTTTCAATCCTGATATTACAAAACACTTAAAGGGTATCAAACTCCGTAATGGTGTTTTACAGCAAGTTTTAATTAAACTTTCTCTGACTCGTGTTCAGGCAAAAGGCAAAAAACAGAGAGCAAGAGTATCATACGCAAACCTTGGTATTAACCAACTTGGAGCAGTTTACGAGGGCCTTCTTTCTTATTCAGGCTTCTTTGCTCAAGAAGAACTCCACGCACTAAAACCTATTAGTGTTAAGCAATCGGACATTGATAACGGCAAAGAGCTAGATCAAGTTTATCTCGCACCGAAGTCACTGGTTGAAAAATATAGAACTACTAAAGAAAAGAAATATAAGCTCACCGATGATAATGTGGTTTTAGATGAATCAGGGAATCCTAAGATTTATAAAAAAGGAAGTTACATCTATCGGCTTGCTGGTCGAGATCGT
>DDTZ01000073.1 GCA_002344565.1 Bdellovibrionaceae bacterium UBA2351
GCATCATTCCCGTTTACGTATTCCTACGGTTCTATTTACGTCTCTTCGTAAAGACGAAGGTAGCGAGGTATTGGACGGTTTAGCGCTGGGTGCGATTGATTACATTCAAAAGCCGGAATTAGCGGATCTAGCCAATGTGACGCATGAAATTTGTGAAAAAATTAAAACAGCCGCGTGCGCCAATTTGACACAGTTAATGGGCTCCTACGCAAAGAAAATTGATTTACCTAAAGAAATTCTAGGAGATCAAATCTTAGCGATTGGATCGTCAACGGGCGGAACCGAAGCGCTTAAAGCACTATTTAGTTTATTCCCTACACATGTTCCACCAACTGTGATTGTACAACATATTCCACCCGTATTTTCGAAAGCATTCGCGGAACGAATGAATGACTTATTTCCATTTGAAGTAAAAGAAGCCGAAGACGGTGATGAAATCAAAGTTGACCGTGTACTTATTGCCCCAGGTGGAAAACAAATGCGTGTCAAATCGTCTGGGGGCCGTTGGTTTGTAAAGTTATTTAATGAAGGTCCAGTGAATCGTCATTGTCCATCTGTGGACGTTCTATTTGATTCTGTCGCCCAACAATTCGGTGCTAAGTCGGTAGGTGTAATTTTGACCGGAATGGGTGCCGACGGTGCCAAAGGCATGCTAAATATGAAACAATCAGGTTCTGCGACGATTGCTCAAAGTGAAAAATCATGTACCGTTTTTGGTATGCCTCGTGTAGCCATTGAGTTAGGCGGTGTAGATAGCGTTTGCGATCTAGAGCAAATTCCTACGCGATTATTTCAAATTATCCAAAAATACAAAAAACCGGCATAGGCTTCTATTTTGCTACCTTCCTGATAGGAGGAAGCATTATGAATACGGTCCACCCTGAAGAAAGTGTGCCTCTATGGTCGGGCACCACAGAGATGCAAGAGTTTTCACCCTTACGAGATGATGTTTCGGCCGATGTCTGTGTGGTCGGAGGGGGTATTGCTGGCCTCTCGACGGCCTACCTTTTGATGAAGGAGGGGAAGTCTGTTTGTGTGTTGGAAAGCTTCGAGTTGGGAAGCGGACAAACATCTCGTACGACGGCCCATTTTTCAAACGCATTGGATGATAGATATTTTGAAATTGAAAAGATACATGGTCTTCAAGGCGCACGCCTTGCTTCAGAAAGTCACACGGCTGCTATTCAAAAAGTCGCCGACATCGTACGGGCGGAAAATATCGATTGTGATTTTGAATATCTAAATGGCTATCTGTTTCAGGATAGTAAAGACACCGAGGAGACATTAACAAAAGAATTCGAGGCCTGCCAACGCATCGGCATGAAACAGGTTGTATATGCTAAAGAAAACAGTTTGTGTTTTCCTCGTCAAGCGCAGTTGCACCCGCTGAAGTATTTGCGCCGACTCGCTGAATGCATCAGTGAGGGTGGGGGACAGATTTATACGCATTCATTTGCAGAGAAATTTCACGGCGGTCCAGATAGTTTTATAAAAACTCGAGACGGATTTACGGTACGCTGTGGGGCTATCGTAGTGGCGACGAATACTCCAATTAACGATTTATTTGCGATTCATACAAAGCAGTATGCCTATCGGTCCTACGTTCTAGCGTTTGAAATTCCTAAGGGTAAAATTGAAAAAGCATTGTATTGGGACTGCGAAGATCCATACCATTATGCTCGATTGGAATCAGAAACCGTCCTAATTGTCGGCGGTGAGGATCATAAAACTGGGCAGGAATCGCATCCAGAACACTGCTATCAACGCTTAGAAAATTGGGTTCGTCAAAAATACGATTTTGTTGGGAAGATTCTATATCGTTGGTCTGGACAAGTGATGGAGCCTATGGATGCACTTGGTTTTCTGGGACGAAATCCCGCAGACTATGACAATGTGTATGTGATTACGGGTGATTCTGGAAATGGAATGACTCACGCGATGATTGGCGCGATGTTGATTACGGATCAGATTATGGGACGTCAAAATGCCTGGGAAAACCTATACAGTCCATCGCGAATTTCACTGCGAGCCACCTCTACGTTTCTAAAAGAAAATTTGAATACGGCGGCTCAATATGCTGACTGGGTAACAACTAAATCGGCTGAGTCACTAGAAAATTTACCACTTGGCGAAGGCTGCGTTTTTCGAGATGGTTTGCAGTTAGTAGCGGCTTACAGAAATGATAACGGTGCTTATCATACGGTATCTGCCGTGTGTCCGCATTTAGGTGGTGTCGTATCATGGAATACCGTTGAAAAGTCTTGGGACTGTCCTTGTCATGGCTCTCGATTTGACAGCCATGGAAAAGTGATTGAAGGGCCCGCTGTTTCAGACTTGAAACCAGTCGACTATGTAGAGCCGGCCGTTTTAGTAGAACGGGTAAGTCCGGTTCTGTCGCCCACCTAGTGGACCATCATTAAAAATCATGGAGACTTGTCCAAGTAGGTATCTAGAATTTGACCTAACTTTTCAATAGTGACTGGCTTTGCGATATGACCATTCATTCCCGCTGACTCGCAAATTTTATTTTCGCCACTCATCGCATTGGCAGTCAGCGCCAATATCGGAATGTTTGAATACCCGCAGTTTTTATTTTTTCGAATGGCGCGCGAGGCTTCGTAACCATCCATTTCGGGCATCTGGCAATCCATTAAAATTAAGTCGTACGCAGCTTGATCTAAAGTCTTAAGAACCTCTTTCCCATTGGCTACAACATCAGCTTGATAACCCAGCTTTTCAAGCATCTTGACTGTAATCAGTTGATTTACGGCATTGTCTTCAGCTACTAAGATTCGGGCCCGACGAACTCGATCATTTTGGGCAGCAGATAGTTTAGGTTCGGCACCAATGCTTTGTTTTTGAAAACCTTTTTTGAAAACGACATCAAATGAAAAGGTTGAACCGACGCCTTCTTCACTGGTTACGGAAATGTGGCCATCCATTTTTTCGACTAAACTTTTACAGATGCTAAGTCCTAACCCCGTACCACCGAAATGTCGATGAGTCGAGGTATCGGCCTGTGTGAATGGTCTAAAAAGGCGATCAATCGTGGCTTTAGGAATACCAATTCCAGTATCCTGAATTTCGAATTTTAGATGGGCAATTCGATCTGTTTCGTAAATAGTTGAAGCACGCAGTAAAACATGACCTCGATTTGTGAACTTAATGGCATTGCCGATAATATTCATCAGGACTTGTTTGAAGCGACCTGGGTCACCTATGAGTGACTCGGGTAGATTGCTAGATAAATCAATTCTTAAGTCGATCTGTTTTTTATTCGCGGCAAATGCCAATATTTTTTTCACGTCATCGATTGTGCTTAATAAATCAAAATCGATTGTTTCAAAATGCATTTGTCCTGATTCAATTTTTGAAAAATCAAGAATGTCGTTGATAACAGTAAGGAGCGTTTCACCCGAACGACGAATAATGTCTACATATTCACGTTGTTCCTTGGATAGAATAGTGTCGTCAAGCAGTCCGGTCATGCCAATAACGCCGTTGATGGGCGTTCGTATTTCATGGCTCATATTAGATAAAAATTCTGATTTTAAGCGGGAAGCTTCTTGAGCTGCCGCCTCACGAATTTTTAAATCAGCGCTGGCTTGTTCGGCCATTTTTCGGGCATTGATATCTTCAAGGATAGAAATAAAAAAGTCCGGCTCACCCGTAGGCTTCCACACCAGGGCAACGGTTAAGTTAACCCATACAGTAGATCCGTCTTTTTTGATGTAGCGTTTTTCCATCGAGTATTGATCAATTTCTTGCGCGAGCATCTTGTTAAGCAGCTCAACATCGCGTGGTAAGTCGTCCACATGGGTAATGTGTTGAAACGAAATATTTAGAAGTTCATCTTCAGTGTAGCCAACGATTTCACCGATCTTACGATTTACACGCAGCCATTTTCCCTCTGGGCTAACATGGGCAATGCCGACACCGGCCTGATTAAAGGTAGCTGCTAGTTGACGTTCCAGCTTTTTGGTTTCTGTGATATCCATTTGAGTAACGATGACGTATTGTTTTCCATCTAGATCAAACAGCGTCCCGTTGTTGGTAACAACCAAGGGTTTGCCATTTTTTGTAAAAAGTTGCATCTCGATATTTTTTGAATTTCCGGTTTGAGCAATGCGTTCCAAAATCAGATTGCGGGCCTTTTCGTCCCGAACGATTCGCAAATCAACAGTCGTTTTGCCGATCGCTTCTTCGCGGGTGAAGCCAAATAAATTGCACCATGCGGAATTAACATCGACTAGTTTTTTATCAGACCAAGTCATGAGTGATTTCGGCAAAGGGGAGTTTTCGTACATTGTAAGGAATTTTTTTTCATTGTGGAGAACCTGCTCTTCACCTTGTTTTTGCTCAGTGATATCTTCGTCATATAGGATTAGACCACCGATGGTATTGTCGTCCGTGTACCAGGGGCGAATTTCCCAACGAAACCAACGAACCTGGTTTTCGTATACAAATTTTTCAGCCAAATTCCGTTCTGTGGCGCCCTGAAGGCAACGTAAATGAATGTCTCGACGAGCGATTGATGTTGGAAATAGATCATAGTGATTTAAACCGCGGACCGAGCATTTATCAATTTTGTTGCTCTTAAACCATTGATCGCTGCAAAAAAGATAGCACATATCCGTATCAAGCATAGCGACCGAGTAGGGACATTGTTCCACAAACAACCGCAGACGCCGTTCGCTGGCCTCTAGCTCATCCATGGCTTGCTGCTTTTCTTGGTTGTACTCACGCTCGCGGGAATTGAGTTTTGAAAACACTTTCCAAGCTACAAAGACTGTAAAAGCTGCGTAAATTAGAACAATCGAAATTAAGTCCACGGATACAGTTTACCCTGATTCCTTCAGTGAATCAGGGTAAAACCGATCCAGATTTCTTGAGGTCGTGCCGAATCAAGAAACCGAGAGAGCTATGTCAGAGAACGATTATGGCTGGGATAATTCCATTATTGATACGGAAAAAGGAGCTTTAGTGCCCCCGCCGCCACTATTTCAAAAAGGATCGGATGCGAAATTCCAGGCTTGGGCTAATTCCTGCGGTTATCCAGTTTACCTTTTGATCGGCGCCGATAAACAGAATTGTGGGAGTTCCAGAAACCTGGTACACGTGTGCGGCTTGTCCGCTGATATCGATTGCGACTTTAAAAAGATATTTCTGTTCGTCTACAAATGACGAAACCACGTTAGGATCTTCTCCTATCGAGATGGCAAGAACAGATTCAGGTGTGATTTGGCCACTTAAAATCATCGCATTGATGCGACCGAGCTCAACTTTGCATGGACCGCACCAGGTGGCCCAGAAAACCAAAATGTGTTTCTTAGGTAGCGGTATGGAAATTACCTGTTTATTTAAATCAAGCGTAGTTGCATTTTTGGCAATGGTGCCCTCGGCCCGATACATCTGAACGATCGAGGGAATTTTTTTAACGGCTACAATTATCAAGATAGCCGTCAAAATGATATTCAATCCATGCTGCTTTAAAAACGAAAAATTCAAATTCGACATGTTACAATTTCATAATTTGATCATAGAGGATAAATGTTCCCATAATGAGGACGAAATATCCAAAGCCTTTTTTAAGTGTCTTTTCTGAAACTTTCTTTGATAGCGACATACCAATAAATAATCCAAAAATGGCTATTCCCGATACCGTCAGAAGAAGCTTCCAATCAATATAAGATTGATGTTGTATATCGCCAATAAATCCCAACAAAGATTTAGCAGCGATAATGAATAACGAAGTTCCGACCGCAATCTTCATAGGCATTCCAACCAGTAACACCAAAGCTGGGATAATTAGAAATCCACCGCCAGCGCCAACAAATCCCGTGATTCCTCCGACCACAAGTCCTTCTGATGAAATCAAAAGAAGTCGATTCACCGAAGACAACTCTTTAGGCGGCTGAACGGACGCTTTTTTTGTTTTAATCATTGATATCGAAGCGACGACCATAAGAACGGCAAAAACCATCATAATCAAAAGTGGTTTTGAAATCGGGTGGGTTCCTAGCGAGAAAACAGGATCGGGCAGTTGTGGCACCACATAGGCGCGAGTTAAATAGACGCCTATGAAACTAGGTACCGCAAAAATTAATCCCGTCTTTAAATCCACTTCGCCTTTCTTTAGATAGAAACTTCCGCCAACAAGGGCGGTAAGACCTACTATGAAAAGCGAGTAAGCGGTCGCTAAAATGGGATTGATTGCAAAAAGATAAACAAGAATCGGTACGGTCAGAATTGATCCGCCGCCACCGATCATACCCAGTGACAGCCCCATAGCAATAGACGCTAGATAACCATAGATTTCCATATTTGCCTCATTTCTTTATGTTCAATTTTTTATCTACCAGGCGAAACAAAAACATTCCAGCAAGCATACTTAAAACAAATATAAACGGTTTGCTCTCAAAGCTGGCTAGAGATGTCACCGCTGGTCCAGGGCAAAAGCCCCCAAGTCCCCAACCAATTCCAAAAAGCAAAGATCCTGTTACAAGTGCAGGGGTGATTTCTTTTTTTGTGGGCACATGCCATTCAGTGGACAGAAGTGGTGATTTGCGTTTTCTAATCAACTTGTAAGTCACAAAGTGAACGATGATACCACCAACCATTACAAAAATTAAGGATGGGTCCCAGTTTCCGAAAACATCAAGGAAGCCGACAACCTTTTGAGGTTGTGTCATACCCGAAATTCCCAGGCCAATTGCAAAAACAAATCCTACAACAAGAGCCGCTAGTCCATTTTTCATAAAAATACCCCCAGTTTTCTGAATGCAGCAACGGCAACGACGCCGGCTAAGATAAATACAACTGTGGCCACGATTGAGCGAGGAGACAGTCGGCTGATACCGCAGACGCCATGTCCGCTGGTGCAACCACTACCTAATATCGTTCCAAAGCCAACAAGCAAACCAGCGGCAACTGTTGTCCAGGTTTCCGTCGGTAAAGTTCCAGAAAATACATTTGGATTTAGTGCCCTTAAAGTGAGGCCACCCAGAAAAAGACCCACGATAAAAAGCACTCGCCAACCGGTATCACCTTTGACCGGTGACAGGGCCCCATTAATAATTCCACTGATTCCAGTCACGCGGCCGTTCCACAAGAGCATCAAGGATACTGATATTCCTATGATGACTCCTCCTAACAGAGCATTGATCCAATCTTGATTCATAAATCCTCACTTTGTTTAAAATTGAACTTAGTTTAGTTTTTCTACGGGTTGTTTGCGTTCAGTCCAGCGAATCATTCCCCCAGCCATATTAACTGTAAATTTATAGCCAAGTTTGATGCTTTCGGCGGTAGCCGTTCCCGATCGACCGCCACTGCGGCAAATAAAAATAATTTCTTCGCTGCGATTACCTTTTTCTAGAAAATTTGTTAAATCTGGGCCAAGGGTAATCAGCTCTGCGCCTTTTATATGACCATACTCACCGTTAAATTCATCCGGTCGTCTGACATCGATTAATCTTAACTTTTTTGTTTCAACGTGCTCGGCGTGGGCGAGCACATCTTCGCAGGTGACTTCCGGAATTCCATCGACGACTTGCGGGTGAATAGACCTGGCGTTCGTGGGTTTTCCGCAGGCTAAGTTTGCCGGAACCGCTTCGTGAATTTTTTTAGGATTCGCAAGTTTAAGTTCAGACATGATTTTTTTAAAATCGTCTTTTGTTTTTGATTCTCCCAAGCGAGGATTGAATTGTTTTTCTAATCCAATCGTCGAGGACGTTTGTCCCCGGTAATCGTGACCTGGATAGATAATGGTATCCGATGGCAGTTTAAATAGTTTTTCATGAACGCTTTCGTAGAGTCTTTCAGACGAGCCCTGTTGAAAGTCGGTTCGGCCACAACCTCGAATCAAGAGAGCATCTCCCGTAAAAATCATACCCTCAAATGAATATGTCAGGCATGTATTGGTGTGCCCCGGAGTGGCTATAATTTTTATTTTTTTATCACCTAATAATAGTTCCTGGCCATCCTCAAGGGGAATATCGACGCACTCAACGGCGGCGTCTTGACTGACCGCAGTTTTCGCCTGAGTTCGTTTTCTAATTTCTCCGGCTCCAGTAATATGATCAGCATGAATGTGTGTGTCTAGGATATACATCAGTCTAAGTCCCAGCTCTTCGATTAGTTTTAAATCGCGATCGACAGTTTCTAGAACTGGATCAATAATGGCAGCCTCTTTTGTTTTCTTGTCCGCAATTATATACGTATAAGTAGAGGATTCTGATTCAAATAGTTGATGAAAAATAATATCGTTTCTCATGTCGACTCCGTTAATTTTTTTAAAGTTAGAAATCGTTGATTTAAGGCCGTCACCAGCGAGCGGCTGATTCAAATCAACCCAGCGATGGCAATGGCTCATAAATACAAAATTTTGTCGATTTCCGAGTTGTTTTGCTAGCTCAAATTCTGTGTTTTCACTTGCCACAATAATAGCAAGGCGCTCTCCAATACTATCGAGTACGTCGAAAATTTCGTCTGGCTTGATATTTTCAGCGCCAGGAATGTGCGAAGCTTTGAAATCTAGTTCAGGACGCAGATCAATCAGTTTGATTAAATTTGGTTCTGTTGCCCAGAGATTATAAACTTGTTCGCATGTTAGTTTCGTTATTTTCAGTGCTGTGTTCATACGGTTATAGTGACATAGCTGACCTTCAAACTATGATGTGCTGGCACACAATTGAAATAAAAATTATGAAATCTCGTTATCTTGCAGCGCGATAAGTCCGTCTCGATCTAAGACATGGATTGATCGCCCATCTTGTTTGATTAAGTTTAGGTCCTCTAACTCAGATAATGCCTTTATTACTGTGGACACTGTACTCGCACAAAAATTTGCAATTTCCTGACGA
>DDTZ01000199.1 GCA_002344565.1 Bdellovibrionaceae bacterium UBA2351
AAAAAAGGTACCAGGTCCTAAAAGTCCGACGCATGCGTCCGGACTTTTAGGACCTGGTACCTTTTTTTCTACAAATCGTAGATGTAAGTTGATGAAATTAGAGTGTCGGTGTGAAGGGATTCTTTTACTGGGCAGCCGGCGGCTATGTTTTCTAAGTTTAGGCGTTGGTCTGATGTCAGTGTTTTGGGTAGGTGGATTTCTAGTCTAAGTTCACCTATGCGCCTTGGATCTGTGACCATGATTTTTTCCACTGTACCATGTATGCCTTCGAGTTTGTATCCTAGCGGCTCTGTTTTAATCGCCATCGTCGTAAGTATGCACGACAATAACGATGCCGCTGTCATATCTGTCGGAGAAAAGCATTCGCCTTTCCCGTGATTATCTTTTGGTGCATCTGTTTGAATCTCAGAGTGTGAGGGTAGGTGAGTCAATAAACAGTGTTTTGATCCCTGATAAAGCGCTTTCATTTTGACCATAGATTCCTCCGTATACTATACAATTTTAGAACAATAACTCTTAAGGGGAATTATGTCATTCAATGGATTGCAAACGTTAGCTTTGGCCGCCATCGTTATTATCGTTGGTCAAATCTTGGTAAGGCGAATTAATTTTCTAAGCCGCTATAATTTTCCATCTCCTGTTATTGGTGGTTTAGTATTCGCGATTTTGTTTCTCTTTTTAAAAGAAGCGCTTGGACACGAAATTAAATTCGATAAGACATTTCAAGAACCATTGATGATCGCCTTTTTCGCGTCTCTTGGCTTTGGTGCGTCTTGGATTTCATTAAAAAAGGGCGGCAAAGACGTTTTGTTTTTCTTGTTTCTGAGCGTTGTATTTTTGGCCGTTCAAATTGCTTTGGGTATTGGTATCGCGGTTGCGATGGATATGCCAAGTATTTCGGGAATCTTGATGAGCTCGGTGGCTTTAGCGGGGGGGCCAGGAACGTCATTGGCATTTGCACCGCTGTTTGAGCAGAACGGAGTCGTTAATGCCACGACATTGGGTTTAACGACGGCCTTAGGTGGAATTTTGATGGGTGGCATCTTGGGAACGCCGCTTGCGACGTATTTGATTAATCGCGATAAATTACCGGTGTCGGGAACATTTGTGAAAACGAAAGAGACTACGGTCACTACACGAGTCACTCCTGATATTCCATTTTCTGAGATCGGTGTTGAAGCTCAAGAAAAATTTAGCCCAGATACATTTATCAAACACGTTTTGGCTATCATTTTATTCGTGGGCCTAGGAACCTATATTTCACCGGTTTTTTCGCAAATTGGAGTTACACTTCCGATCTATATTGGTTCGATGATCGTCGCGGCGATTATCAGAAACATTGATGATCAAACAAAATGGTTTGAGCTTCAGGAAAGCACTCTGGAAGAAATCGGTAACACGTGTTTGTCAGTATTTATTGCAATGGCGATTGTGACATTGGATTTAGCTCAATTGAAAAATGCGGCTCTGCCAGTGTTAGTGTCGTTATTGCTTCAGGGAATCCTTGTTGTTGCTGGCGCATTGTTTCTGGTTTACCGATTTATGGGAAAGACGTATGAATCGGCAATCATCAGCAGTGGTTTTGTAGGATTTATGATGGGTACTACAGCAAATGCACTCGCAAATATGTCATCACTGACTCGTAAATATGGAATTGCGCCAAAAGCATTTCTGATCGTCCCATTAGTGGGATCATGCTTCATCGATTTTATTAACGCCGCTTTCATTACGGCGTTGTTAAATATCCTAAAATAGAAATTATTTTTTCTTCCAAGAAAATTTGATCAATTCAAAGCGACGAAACACATTTTCGTCGTCTTGAATGTGTAGAACATGATTGAATGGGACTGCTCCAACCCAGCTGTTTTGGTCTTTCAGGTGGCAAGTAACAATTTTGCCCGCGCTGGTTTTCAGGGTTTCAATGTCGCCAATTTTTCTTATGAATTTACATTTCAATAAATAAAAATTCAGGTCCCATTGTTTTAAGTACTGAGACTCTGGCTCCCACTTGAAAATTTCCGTCGGACTAGCGCCGATCGGCATTAGTTTTTCATTGATTTTTAGGTAATTCGCCATTTTGCCACTTGGCGAGGCCATGCGTTTAACCTCAACGATTTCTTTAATTAGTGTGCCCTTGATTGACGTCGTAGCCGTTCGTTCTTCGTAGTTATAAGCAGCCCATTCACCGACGCGAGATTTGGCCGCTAATGAAACGCTAGTATATAAAAGTAATAGTAGTATAAGCTGTTTCATGAAGCTCCTCTGGTCCAATTAAATTAAAGACAACCTGTTAAGCATAGGGTCCGAACGTCATTATTATCAACTGTCTTTCAACTATAACTCATCGCCGAAATAAATTTGATAATTGCAAGCCTCTCAAGTAGCAGATGGCTATGAAAGCGCGAGAAAATGACAATAAGCTAGGCAGACGTCAATTCCACACATTAGCAATGGGGTCCCTGGTGACCCATCCGTTGTTAAAGCTGATGTCTCCGGCGCTCCTAACATCATTGGCCTCAGCCGCGCCAGCCTATCGCACGACGGTTCCTCAAGATCCAATTGCAAAATTGTCAGGAATAGCCTCGACGGCAGAGTTCACCGGGGATGAACCAGATCCAAATCATGAGCGATTTTGGAACGTAGATGGTTACATTCAAAAATGTGGTGGAATTCCAACAGCGACTGAGTCGCAGAACGTAGTTATCGTGGGCGGCGGTTTGAGTGGATTGATCGCCGGGTACCATTTAAAAAAACTGAAACCATTGGTTTTAGAACAAGCCAGTCAGTTTGGTGGAAACTCTAAAGGCGAGGTCATTAATTCGAGTTATTACTCGTTAGGTCCAGCGTATATTTCTATTCCCGAGCAAAACTCGCCTTCCCACCGCATGTTGAATGATATTGGTGTTCTAAAATACGCACGCAAAGAATCGGCTGCCGACAAGGACGTTTTCCTAAACGGTAAAGTACTTCCTAACTTCTGGACGGGGCAACACGAAGATCCAAAAGTATTTGCGCAAATGAAGCAGCTTTTAAAAACATTTGAATCGAATGCATCCAGCTTCAATCAAATGACTGTGAATCAATGGATTCAAAGAAATTTTCCTCAAATCACGACGACATTGTATGAATATTTTCAATACTATGCGTGGTCATCATTTGGGGCGACGTTGGATGAAGTCGCTGCCGGTGAGTTTTTCTCGTGGCAGGCATCCGAGCAGCATGGCGTAATGGTGTTTCCAGGCGGAAATAGTTTAATCACGCAATTCTTATATCAAAATTTGGTCGCTGCAGTTGGGCCTTCACAAATGCGTACAAAGAGTGCGGTGTTAAAGGTGATTCCAGGTAACGGTTATGCCGATGTCGTGGTTGAAGAAAGTTTAAATAAATTAAAAACGATTCGTACAAAATATGTAGTTATGGCGGCACCAAAATTTGTGGCGAAGAAAATTATTCATAACATTCCGAATGCACAGATGCAGGCGATGAATAATATCGAGTATCGATCATTCATGGTAGCTAATGTCAGTTTAAGACGAAATATTCCATCAAAAGGATTTGATTTATACTGTTTAAAAAAAGAAGTTCCTAAAGTGCCGACGGCGGCAAATCCTTTCACGAAGGGCTTCACTGACGTGATTTTTTCAAATTGGGCACAAGGTGATAAGGGTTCTCCGTGTACGTTAACGTTCTACAAAGCATTTCCCTATCAAGGGGCTCGCCAATTTTTGTTGAATCCCTTTGCTCATAATAAGCATCGTGATTACTTATTAGCTGAATTACAAAATTACTACCCAGAATTAGGTATTACGGCGTCGGATATTGCTTCGGTGCGAATGACTTTGTGGGGCCATTCTGTTCCGGTATGCCGTGCTCGGTTTGCCTCATCGCCGCAGTTAGTTTTAGCAAGTCAGCCGATTGGCACTATAGTATTTGCGAATCAGGATAATTTCATTTCACCAAGTTACGAAAGCTCAGAGCAATCAGCTGTAACTGCGGCCAAGCAAATATTAAAGAGCCTTAGATAATTTCGATTAGTTGCCAGACTATTTTTGAAATACAGATTAGTCGATTTTTGATAGCGAGTGGACATCGCTACTTCAAAGAACGAATATAGTTACCCCAGCCATCGAGTTCTTTTAAAAACAATAGTCCGGTTACAGGGAATGTTTTTCCTTTGTCATCGATCTCGGCTTCAATTCGGGCCAAATGGGAGTACTTTTCAATATATTGACCAAGGTCTTCCTTCATTTGATTATACAGCTTTTCAGACACGTACATTTCAAAAGTTCTTTGAAATGTCGATGAGTGAGGTCGGTTGATAATGTTTTCTTTTACTAACTGGAGATAGCCCGGCCTTAGTTTCTTTTCGATCAGCCCGTCTTTGTTAAACCGAAAAGGTGCTCTGGCTTTTAGAGATATACGTCCTTTGCTATGAAGCTCGATGATTCCGATCCTGTCCAAAAGATGAATGATTTTTTGATTTTTTTTTTTCTTCTAGATTCAAACGAGCCTTAGCTTCATCTAGGGAAAACCCCGAACCCAAAAGAAACATTAAAAGAATAGCAAACGGTTGCTCAGTCAGAAGAGCTTCATCAGAAACAGAAATGCGCGTGGGCGATTTCTTTTTTTCATAAGCGATATTTAGAAATTCAACTAGTGTTAGTCCAAATCGTTGCGCAATAATTTCTACGCGATCTAGCGTGAATTGTCCTCGGGTCATAAGCTGCTTAACGCTTCCTTCTGAAAGCCCGATAAGTTTTCCAAAATCTTTGTATTTCATATTATGCTTTTTTAAAAGGTCCTTAATAGTCGAACGGACTAGAGCTGAACCTAAATTTCTTACATTCATATAAACTAACCTTTTCCTTGTTTTAGTTAATTTATTGTAACTTATCTTAAAGTGCATGTTTTTGCATTAAAATTGGCTTAGACAGACTTAAGTTTTTTAAAGTAACAAAAGGAGAAACAATGAAGTATTTAATTTTTTTGATCGTGGCTTTTCTAAATGTAAAGGCTAATGCTGGTGAGTGTTCTCAAACTACCCAAGTGTGCGGTTGCCAAACTGTCTGCGCCAATTTCGTAGGTACTAATTTTCAATCAAACTTACCGCAGTCTTTAGGTTCCACACCGAAGCTATCTCTTACAAAACAAAGTCCGTATGCAAAGCCGTACTCGTTTTGCAATGCCTTTAACCCAAGGGAATGCATTATTATCTATCGATAGTGGCAACGGAGCTAGAATCCTAGTTTAGTTAGGAAATACGCCATTGCCATCAGCAGTAGAATACCTAAAATTATACGCCCTTCGTAACGGGAGGGCTTTTCTTTTTTAAAAGCGACCCAGTCTGAAAACTCTAAAAGCTTTGTTCCGTCGTTTGGACAGAAGCCAGCTTGATGGCCAAGGAACTTGCATTTTGTACAGAGATATTCGTCGACGTCCTCTGGCTGAACTAGATTTTCCTGAGCGATTGAAAAACCGACGGCGTCTAGATCCTTTTTTACGATTAATAAATTTTTAGTGGGAATTTTTATATAGTAAAATTTAGCTAATCCACTGAATGTCGGATACTGTCTAAAAGGTTGATTGCGAGAGTCGGCTTGATGTTGAGAAATATCGTCTTCAGAAACTTCTACTTTGTACTCGGCTTCAGCTTTATCCAAAGCTTCTGTCAATTTGCCCAGCTGAACTTGGTCCATTGGGCCAAAGGCGTTCCAATTTCCTGTGTCTGAAGACATGGTGTTCTCCTTGTAAGCTAAACAGCTAAGATTTGGCTTAACTGCACGTACTCAAGCGGACTGCGTTTTTCCTTAGTCGTCGCTAGGTCCAACGGAACCTGAACAAGATTCGGCCCATCGGATCCAATCATGATATCGCAAAAGCCTTTAGATAAATTGTCAATGGCAGCTGCTCCCATGCGTGAAGCTAGAACGCGGTCGACTGACGTCGGTGAGCCACCTCGTTGAATGTGCCCTAGTATGCAAATTTTAGGATCAATTCCTGATTTTTTGCGAATGGCATCAGCCAGATCATAGGCTCTGCCGGGTTTTTGGCCTTCAGCCGTGATCAAGATACTGCTACGTTTTCCTTTTTTAATAGAGTCCTTGATTCGATCGATAGATTTGTCGATGTTGGTATTACCGTCGGGAACAAAGATTTCCTCGGCGCCACCTGAAAGGCCCACGTGGCAAGCGATAAATCCAGAGTTACGACCCATGACCTCCACAATAAATACGCGGTCATGGCTATCGGCTGTGTCGCGAATCTTATCGATCGCATCTAGAGCCGTGTTAACGGCCGTATCAAAACCGATAGTTAGGTCCGAACCAAAAATGTCGTTATCAATGGTGCCAGGAATGCCTACTATTGGAACTTTGTGTTCTTTCCACAAGGCATGGGCGCCACGGAACGAACCATCACCACCGACGCACACAAGCCCATCAATTTTATGTTTTCGTAATGTTTCAACTGCGCGTGCGCGTACTTCAGCTTTATGAAAATCGCTACTGCGTCCTGTTTTTAAGATGGTGCCACCACGCTGAATAATGTTAGCTACATCACGAATGTTTAGAGGCGCCACGTGATTTTCAATCATGCCGATATAGCCTTGGGAAATCCCCATGACTTCAATATTCATCGAGTGCGCCACGCGAACAACCGCGCGAATCGCTGCGTTCATTCCCGGAGCGTCGCCGCCGCTTGTATATAATCCAATTCTACCAATCTTAATCTGATGTTGTGCCATAGGTTATGCTCGTCCCGCTGAAAATGTTTGAAAAGCGCCATCTGACTTCGTTGGGCGCTTTGAAAATTCGCTCCAGCGTACATGAAGTACGCCTACGCGAATTTTCAAAACGTCCGCCTCGCATATGACGCTTTTGAAACATTTTTTCTGCATTCGAGGGAAAAAGCAATCTGTTCTAGGATTTCGTGACGGTTGATAGGATTTTGGGCAAAAAAAAAGCCGACTGCAAAGTCGGCTTTTTTTAGATCTTAGTTAAGATTACTTAACAAGAGCTTTAAATTCAGCGCCTGGGCGGAATTTTGGAGCGTTAGAAGCTGGGATTTTGATCGCTTTACCAGTTTGTGGGTTACGACCTACGCGAGCTTTACGTTTAGCTTTAGTGAAAGTACCAAAACCAACTAGTTTAACATCGTCGCCTTTTTTAACAGCTTTTTTGATGTTTTCGATTGTGCAGTCTAAAAGAGTTTCTGCTTGAGCTTTAGAAACTTTAGTTTCCATAGCGATTTTTTCGATTAATTGCGCTTTATTCATATCACACTCCTTATGAATATTATTTACGATCGTTAGTGATCGTTTGTTATAGACCAATCAGAATGCATAATTGAATCGGCGTCAATATCTTTTTTTTGAGGAAAAGGATTTTTTTGATAAGACGAGGAGGCTTGCTAGTCTTCACTTTCCGGGATTTCATCACCAGCTTTATCATTTGAAGAGGTATCAAATTCAACATTCTTTACAGGAATTTTATAAGATTCTGAGGCCCATTCACCTAGATCAATCAGCTTGCAGCGATCACTACAGAATGGTCGATTCTTATTTTCTACAGAATATTCTATTTTCTTTGCACACGTGGGACACGTGACTATCAATGGTTTCATGACTTTGTACTATCATCCAGTGAAAGATACTAATTGTCTATTAGTATCTTTGTAAACGACCCTTAGCAAAGATTTTTCCTTCGAAACCAAGTTGGTAATCGAATGCCGATTGTTCAAGTTTACCTTCAAGAACTTGTAGCTGGATCAGACTTCTGTTTGCTGCAGTCCATTGATCGCCATACGCGCGGGCTTCAAAGCCTTTAGAATCATTGATAATAGATACTGTCATATCCAATGGAAGTGGATTTTTTGTAACGATAGTTGCCGTATAGACTGGGAACCCAAAGTATCCATAAAAGAAGTCGCTTGCTGACGGTAACGAATAACCATACCAATAATAGCTGCTTGTTTTAGGATACGCTGCAAATGTAGCTCTCAATGTAGACGCTTGAGTTGCGGCTACTTGTACATTTAACTGGAAGTCGCCAATGGTCCAAGAGTCACAACTATAGATACCACCGCTTGAGTGCGCTTGATCGCATGTCTGCATCGCTTTCTTGATAAACTCTTTGTAAACACCAGAGTTCGTCACTTGATAGTTTTTGTATCTGAAATTGTCGCTCACAAAATTAATGCTGCTCACAAAACCATTTTGATAACCATTCCACTGTGTTCCGTTCTGGTTGTAGCAGAAGCCATTCGAGTAGTATGTGCCAGTTGGGCAACCATTATTAGTAGCATACGGATTCGCGGCCGTGTTTGTCTGTTTGTTTTCGCCGCACGCGACAAGCAATACTGACAAGCTAATTGCTGATAATCCTAATGTAATATACTTCCACATAATTACCTCACCTAAAAAGGTTCTTCAATTCAATGAAGTACAGGAAGTATGCCAAAAAAGATCCAATAGGTTCGAATAGGGACGTTTCACAATGAGACAGTGACTATTTTTGATATACAGATAAAGGATTTAAATTTTCTGTAATTTTTCGCGGTCTCAATTGTATTACCTCTAAATGCACTAAGGAGTTTTTATGAAACTTTCGAAACTTATTTCAATTGCGGTTATTTTTGTTATCGTTCAAGGCTGTAAAAACAAATCCAATGACGAGGACCTATCAAGTATAAATGAGGTAGAAGCGGTTGTTGAATCTGGTATGACTGCGGTTTCTGGCAGTCTAGATGAACAGTCTAATTCAAGTTTTGCCTTTCAATCGGTTAAAGCAAACTCTATTTGGTCTACATTATTAATAGATAAGGCACAGGCGGCGGCCTGCTCGAGAGCGTTCCTGCAGAGCTGTTCAAATGGAGTTAAAGAGATCGAATATTCAAACTGCTCGACACTGAATGGAGTCCGTCAAATGGAAGGCCATGTGAAATTGACTTTCTCTAATAGTAGTTGTGCAATGAGTTCAAATGGCGATTCGGTAACACGCACCTACAATACAGAAATTAGCGGACCTCGTGGTGGTGTCGTGTCGAATTCCAGCGACGCAGCTCAGGATTATCGTTTAGGTACAGCTTATGGTGGTGGCGCTAAAATTACTAAAACTTCATTGGGCTACAACCTGGACATTCTAGGTAAGCATAAACGTATGGATCGCAATGGACGCCAGTTATTTAATGTGTCTGTCCGAACACTTCAAACACTAGAGGTGACCGGTGGTCTATCGCGCGCCGCTCGTCGTGTATCGAATGGGCAACTAGAAGTGAATCATAATTTGGCAAAGTTTTCTTCGGTAATTACGGCAAACAATATTCAATGGGGCGATTGCTCTTGTTACCCGGTGTCTGGTTCGTTGAGTATTGCGTTTAGTGGCACTAAAACAGGATCCGCTACCGTTACATTTACGAATGAGTGCGGTGTTGCATCTCTACAAGAAAATGGACAAACATCGAAAATTGAGTTGAGCTATTGTGAATAAATGAGCTCACCTATTGATGACGATTATGAATTACTGCAGAAAGTAGCTAAAGGGGATTCAAAAGCATTTGAATCCCTCTACAAAAAACACAAAGCCGCACTTTACGGTTTTTGTGTTTACCTGACAGGGGAAACTATGAGGGCTCAAGATATTTACCAAGATACTTGGATCAAAATCTCAGAAAATGCGAATACTTACCAAGCCCGCAATTCGTTTAAATCTTGGTCATTTCAAATCGCTCGTAATTTATTTTTAAATCAGATCAAACGTGATAAGTGGGAAGATAAAGTCAGTGATGACGAACTTAATCAAGTTGCTGATAGTTCTGAAACAGAAAAGAACTATTTTGATAAAGAGAAGAATCAGATTTTAGAGCAAATTATAAATGGTCTACCAGACAACCAGAGGGTGGCCATTGTACTATTCTTGGTAGAAGATTTAGAACATTCGCAAATTGCCGATCATATGAAGTTGTCGGTAAATCATGTGAAAGTTTTAATTCATAGAGCTAAGCAAAGTTTAGAGAAGGAATTTAAAGGGAGGTATCGTGGATAAACATGATGACAATAGCTTCCAGATAAATCCTCCACCAGAATTGGATGCGGCACTGTTTGCGAAGGTAGCACCAGTTTTAGCTGAAAATAAAAAAATACATACAACTAAAAAATGGTTTCAGGTTTGGATGCCGGTAGCTTCAACGGCCGCATTAACTGCATTTAGTTTTTGGTTTTTAAATAGAAAAATTAGTGTTCCTCCAGGATCGGCTGAAGATGCAGAGACAGATCTTCAAGCATTTGTAGCGATAGATCTTGATGAAGATTCTATCGAGTTAGCTAGTAATTTGGAATTGTTGGAAGAATTGGAATTAATTGAAGCCTATTCTGAAGACGAAGAAAATTCGTAGGTGAAGTATGAGTGATGATGAAAAAGAACTTTTAAAAAATTTAGATTTATTGATGAATATGGACCTAATTCAAAATGAAAAAGACTGGGACGTTATTCAAAACCTAGATGAAGCGGAAACAACAGATAAAGGTAATGAATCCGGCGAAGACTTAAAGTTGGATGAGGAGTAGAATATGAAACGTAGACAGTTTGTTCAGCTTTTATCGACTCTTCCTCTGCTTAGCTTAACCTCAAACGCTCAGACCGAAGAGCAGAAAAAGAAATGGGATTCTCTCAGTGCCGAGCAGAAGGAAGAGCTAAAACGAAAGTGGGACGTGTTTAAGTCTTTATCGCCAGAAAAAAAGAAATCCTTGCTGGCCTCTTATCAAAAGTATAGGCAATTGCCGCCTGAGCGCCGTGCCCAATTAGTAAAAAATTGGAATCGCTATAAACAACTACCGGAAGACAGAAGAACTAAAATTCGTGAGAATTATTTGCGTTGGAAACAAATGTCTCCGCAGCAGCGTGAGAAACTGAAAAACGGTTTGAACGCCTATAGAAATCTTTCCCCGCAAAGACGCGAGGCTATCCGCAAGCGATACCAAGAACGCCGACGTAAATAAGATTTAATTTTTAAGAAATGAGTTTTAATAACAAATAAAGGAAACGGCTGGAGTTTGTCTTTGCAAACGTTACTCTTCGGAATACGATTTTTCGTATGAAGGTAACACAGGGCTATGTTTTAAAAAAAATCTACGATCAATTTAGGTTGTCGTATGTTGATGCGACTTTTAAAGATTTCTCTCGCTATGTAGATATTCCAACCAGCCGAATGAGTGAATATGTAAATAACAAGCGCAAGATTACTCCGGTGGCAATTGACAAAATTGCGACAAAGTTATCTTTGGCAGAGCCATTGAAGGCCGACTTAGAACGTTCAGCGATGGAATATGGCAGTCGAAGGCAAAGACAGCTGAATAGGCGTCTGTTAAGCAAAAATGAATTTTCAATGATTGCGGACCCGATTTACTATGATTTTTTGGCTCTGGTCGATACAGTTGATTTTTCCTATGATCCCCATTGGATTGCCAATCGGCTTAATGTATCTGTAGAAAAGATCACCAATGTCATAGAGACTCTTCGTGCGTTAGATCTTATCTCATACGAAGATGGCGTGCTACGATTGCGATATTTCGAACTGGAACCAAATAATGAGTATGCTTCGGAACATATACCCTATCTTGCGCGTGCGTCTGCGGCTTTAGAATTTACCCCACTAGATCTTCGTGAATACCAAGCCACGGTGATGGCGGTGGATCCGCGGCATATTCCGAAAGTTAAAAAACTTATTAGGGATTTTTCAGACAAGATCATGCGGCTTATGGAAACGGGCGAGCGCAGAGAGGTTTATCAGATAGGTATTCAGCTGTATCCTATTACCCAAAACAGTCACAGCTCCAAAATAAAGTAGAAGTTAATTAAATTTTTAGAGCAATCAAATCCTGATTACAAGTTCTCTTAAGCTTGTTTATAAGGGAGCTCTATTCTGATTTCGGCACCCAGAATATTACCGCTACTGTCTTGTAGGTTTTGTATAGAAAGCGTTCCATGGTAGACATCGCAAATTGTTTTTATGACTACGGAGCCGAGGCCTAACGAGACTCGCCCATTAGAGTCAGTGTTGAGTTTTCGACTGACATTACGTTGGCCGAAACTGCTTAGATCATTTGGCTTAAATCCAGGGCCGTCATCTGCAATAGTTAAACGAATTTTTTGATTGTCCAGTACATACAGCTCCACGATTACCTTAGATTTTGCAAAAGAGCAGGCATTCTCGACTGCATTTCGGACCAACCGCTTGATTGGATGCTGATCGCCTGGGAACATTTGATTTTGATTCTTTAGGTTTTCAACGAGTTCAAGCTTTTTACCTTTCTGAGACGACATGAATAAGCAGTCTTCGGCTACATCTAAAATTGTCTCTGGTAAATTGAAGGTCTTTGGGTGATCTGCATAGTCCGGTTCTGTCAACTGTGCTAAGAATAGCAAGTCTTCAACCAAACGTTCGAAGTAGTCGATTTCTTTTGCGGATAAGGTAAGTAACTCTTCGCGGGTATCGCGGTTTAAGCGATCCATGCTAGAATGAAGTGTGTCGACTAAATTTCGTAGGGATGCTAGCGGTGTTCGCAAGTCATGGGCTAACTCCTGTAAAACTTTTGTGCGAGCTTGTTCTGATGATTTCAACCCATGGACCAGTTTTTCGATTTCATCGGCCATGGTATTAAATCGTTGCATGGCTTGGCCGAACTCGTCTTTACGTTTTACGTGGAAACGAGATTTTAAGTTTCCGCTTTTAATTTCAGAAATCACTTTATCGGCTTCGGATACACCCTTTTTCATTGAAGAGTATATAATGGCGATCGTGAACCCGATACCCAAAAGAAGTGATATGACTAGTGATCCAATACCTAAAAGGTGACCATACTTTCCACCTGGAGGCATTGGAGGCATTTGGCTAGGTAAGGCAACAAGAAACAATGGTTGTGGATTGTTCAATTTGATAACGGTAGTTTCCATTGAAGGTGGAGCACCCGGGGGGCCACCAGGACCGCCGGGGTTTCCTCCAGGAGGGCCTCCACCAAGAGGTGGGAAAAATCCAAAACGGGGTGGGCGCATCGGCGGCTCATTTTGGTTTTTTAAAGAAATAAAATCATAAGTATTTTTTGGGAGCACTAAAGATTTCCAGTCGAAATCTAGCTTGCAATTTTTGGGATACAAGCATGTGCCATCTTCTGTGACCAGTGCTAAACGAGGACCTATCGGTACTCGTTGCCATGATTGCAATTCTTCTAGCGACTTTACTTTGTCGGTAGGATTGAGGCGATCCACTATTCTGGCTATAAATATTGGTGCTATCGATTCGCGTTTCTGTGGACGAGTTAGTTCCATCATATAGTTGTTGAAGGTTACACCCAATACCACAAACAAAAGTATCAACGAAGACGCCATTAAAAAGTATTTTTGAAAAATACGAGTTTTAATCACACTTTCTCCAATCGATAGCCAACACCATATACGGATGATATTTTTATTCCGTCGGCACCAGCCTGTCGTAATTTGGAGCGCAAATGGCTAATATGGGAATCAACTGTCCGGTCAAAGATTTCGCCTTCTCTATCTAGTACCGTCAGAATACGTTCACGAGTCAGAATCGTATCTGGCTTGTGGCAAAGTAGGCATAACAAGTCGAACTCACGTCGATTTAGCTCAACCGCCTTGTCTTTGATTTTTACGACACGTTGATCTTTCAAAATTTGTAGTTCACCGAAACTAATTGTATTTTCAGAAGGAGGCGGTACTCGCAGTACCGAATTGATTCGGGCATGTAATTCACGATTGCTAAACGGTTTTTTCATATAATCGTTGGCACCTTTTTGTAGGCCTTCAACGACGGAATCTTCATCTGTTTTTGCGGTCAAGATAATGATCGGTAATAATGAGCCCGAATCGCGAACATGAGTTAAGAAAGTTAATCCAGAGCCATCGGTCAGTCCTAAATCTAAAACTGCAAGATTAAATTTTTCTTTTTCGAACAATTCAAAGGCACGTTTAAGAGTGCTTGCATGAGACACTTTAAAATTCGAAGACTCAAGAAATACCTGAAGTCCTCTCGCTATAATTGGATCATCTTCAACAATCAGTAAATGCATAATTTTCTTCCCTGTTTAGGATCAACTACTCTTGTTCTACACGCAAGTCCGGAACTGAAATCATCCTGACAAAGAAGTTTGGAAAGAATGTGGAATCTCAAAATAGAACGATATCGTTAAAAACATTTCCACAGTTCTTCAACACTTAAATGAAACTATTAAGCCATTAGAGAGGGGGTTGTCTTGAAAATGATTAACCGCAAGTTAATAACTAACATAGCAGTAATAGCGACAATGACTATTATTGTAGGATTCCAAAATTGTTCTCAGCCAGGAAGTAGTTCAGCCAGTGCGACGGCTTCAGCGGATGTAGACACCGAAACTGAAACGGTTACAACGTCGGCCTATTCATCGCCTTCAGACATTGCTTCGGTAACATCCCCATCTGTAGTTGAGGGTAGTTCTATTGAAATTACGATTACTTTGTCCGCAGTTTCAACTGTGGCACGCGTTTACAAATATATGACGCTAGATAGTACAGCTTATGCGGGATACAACTACACCGAAAATTACGGTGACGTCACAATTCCGGCGTATAGTAAAACAGCGACGATTACATTGGCGACTATGGACGACGGGCAAAATTACGGAAATACATATTTTTATGTATATGTCGGTCAGCTTGATCTAACTGACCCCGTTTATGTGTCTTCCACGGTAACTATTATTGAAGCAAGTTCTGCTAGCACTCAAAGTATGGTTACGGGGGCATACCACACCTGTGCGCTTGACAGTGTCCAGTCCGTTTGGTGTTGGGGTTACAATAATCACGGACAAAACGGTGATGGTAGCACAACAAATTCATATGTACCGCAATCGGTACCGGGGCTAAGCTCTTCGGTCAGTGCACTAGCCGCAGGTGCGTATCACACCTGTGCAATTATGAATTCTCGACTGTATTGCTGGGGCTATAACAGCACGGGGCAATTAGGGCTTGGCAATAAAACCGATTACTATGCAGCAAAGGCCGTGGCGAATATGGCGACAGAAGTAACGGATGTTTCTGCTGGAAGTGGTTCAACATGTGCCATTAAAAGTGGGGCCGTCTATTGTTGGGGTGACAATACCTACGGACAGTTAGGAAACGGAACAACAACCGCAACAACATCGGCTGGCGCGGTGTCGGGCCTCAGTGATTCAGTCACAAAGATATCGGTAGGCTATAGTCATGCGTGCGCAATTAAAAGCGAAGCGTTGTATTGCTGGGGTAGAAATAGCAGTGGCGAAGTCGGTGATGGAACAACTACAAATCAAGTTTATGCACAACCCGTTTCGGGAATGGAATCTGGAGTCACTTCGGTAGCTGCTGGTTTCAACTACACATGCGCTGTTCAGTCAGGACGAGTTAAGTGTTGGGGGCTAAATACGTATGGACAACTTGGCACTTCAAATACCACAGCTCACGTAGCTCCGTTCTATAACGGATTGAGTGGGGTGGTAAAAGTTTCGGCCAATTTACTAACGACATGTGCTCAGCTGAGTGACGAAAGCTTGAAGTGCTGGGGCTACAATGGTTACGGACAAGTGGGAACAAGTTCAACAACGGGCGGAATCACAGCTCCTAATACTGTTTTTAGCTACGGAGTATCCGGTGTATCTCAAGGACATGGATACCACGTATGTTCCGAAGCCAATTCAGCGTATTACTGTTGGGGCTATAATTACTACGGTCAGTTGGGAATCGGTTCTTACACAACGAGCAATTCACCCAAAGCACTTTCTTTCTAGGAGACAATTATGAAGACACTACTACTTACTTTTTTAATTTGTTTATCATTCCAATTGGCCCTGGCCAATTCAGAAAAAAAAGAGTCACTATTAGCGACGCTTAAAAATAGTACGCTAATGAAGTTTAGTGAAAAACCCCTCGCGGATCTTTGGAAAAGGCTCAAGCCAGTTGTCGGAGGCAGGTATAAAGATAGTCTAGATCAGTATTTAGCTAAAAATAAAAATGTTCAAATTCCTGAACTGTCGGTGACGAATTTATACCGATCTCAGTCGGTAGAATCGGGATTTCGTTTGCTGATCAAGCATCCAAAACAGATCATGAATATTGAGTTTATTAACGACGATCATATTGCTGCTATCGTAAATGGAGTTCCATTTACCCATGAAGACATGAAATCGTTTGATTCAATTATGAATAAGTTGATTAATCAGTTTTACGCTTCTAAAAAGAAACAAGTGAGTCAGGCTAACCAAGGTTCTCTATTTGTGTGGTCGTTGTTTCTATTTAGCTCCAATGCCAATGCTGCGGAATCGTGCCGAAATTTGATGGGAAAATTGTGTTGGGATCAGGTGGAAAGTGAATCTAATGGCGACGCGGTGTCGACGGTGAAGCGCCTAATGCATGAAAAAATATTTCTCCAGCAGAGATTAAAAATTACATCGCTCAGGTCGAAGGTTTAAAGAAACAGTGCCTTCAAAACGAAGGCTCGTGTGCGCGTTTAGAATGGCAGCACTCTGTTTTGAAGTCAGTTTCTAATGAAACCGCTAAAGGTCGTCCGCAGGGTCCGGGGGGCAAACAGTCTCCAGCGCCGAAAGAAGAACCAAAGGAATCTAGCGCCGTCGCTGATTTTTGGGAGGATAATAGCTCCTGGTTGAAACCGACACTTATCATTTCAGGAGTGGTGTTAGCGACTTGGGGGTTATGTCGTTCGAACGTGATTAATATTTTTGGTTGCGCACCAGATGATAAGGCATCGACGACAAGCACATTGTCTTCGGCATTACCCGTAGATTCGACTCCGACGGAGGCTATCTACACGGGGACTGCGACCAAGTAGTCACCATTTATAGTTAACGCCGACTGTGGGGGTCATGAAGGCTTTCGAATAGCTGACACTTGTTTGAACATCGGAAACTAATTTTTTAGCGGCACTGCCGCTAAAATAGTTAAAGGCAAAGCTAACTTGAAAGTTTTCAGCAATTTCAGGAGAAACACCCAGTTGCAGAAGATAGTTTGTTCCTAGCCACTGTTCGGCAGTGCCACCAGAATCATAATTTGTTGTTGTTCGAATTCCATAAATAAGATTTATGTAGTAAAGACCGCTACGACCGAATTCATAGCGTAAACTTGGTCCCATATCTTGAGTAGAGTAATTTGATTTTTGCTGGTTCACTTCATCTTTTGATGTCACATTATAAAGCGACCACCCAAGATACATGGATTTTTTCTGATTTATTGTAAAGCCGATATTAAACACGTACATTGATTTTGCGGATGTTGCTGATGTGGTCGTTTCGACCGTGCTTTTATCGGTGAACAATATGTAATCTAATGCCAAGAGGGCCGTTGCTTGGGCAAAAGACGAAAAGAAGATGCATAGTAAAACACATTTAGAAAAATACCCAGTCACGAGTCACCTTTATAGTTTAACTTCTAGGCCTTCATAGGCGAAATCCCACTCACAAGCTGGAATTTCTTCATTGCATTCTTTTGCGTGATCTAAGCGCCATTGGAAGTACTCAAGCGTTTGATCTTTGATAGATTGAATTTGTTCGATAGTAGCGCCTGGATCATGATGGGCAAACAGTACTTTCTTAATTCCTTCGCGGAAGGCTAAATCAAGACCGATTTGAGCGGCGCTATGACCCCAGTTTGCTTTTTCAGCAAGTTCCGGAAACGTATACTGAGCATCAAAATACATTAAATCAACTTTTTCGTATAAGTGTAAATCCGGTCCAAGTTCTTCGCGGCTCACGCGTGTACCTTCTGTGTCTACGCAGTGAGAATAGCATTTTCCACCGGCTTCAACTTTTAAACCCCAGCACGGATCTGGATGATCAAGCAAGTAGGGTGTAATCGTCATATCGCCAATTTGATAAGGCTGGCGTGGTTCTAATACATGGAAATGTACTTTAGCGGCTAACTGTTCGAATGCCACGGGGAAGTAGGGTCGTCTAAAAATGCCACGGATAAGGGCTTCAATATCTTTTTGAACCCCATAGTAGTGAATTTGTGTACCTGAAATAAAATGCGGAGTGAAGAATGGCAATCCCATTACGTGATCCCAATGAAAGTGAGTCATGTAGATGTGATACGGTCCTTTAACATGACCGGAAGTTCCCGACATAATTTTTTCGCTGAAATTACGAATGCCAGTGCCGCCGTCAATGATCAGTTGTGTTTTTGCTGACTTTACTTCAACACATGTAGTGCCCGTGCCATAGCCGCCAACTTCATGTGTTTTTTTCGATGCTAAAAATTGCGAAGCGGTGTTCGATTTTTTAGAATCATATTCAGATAGAATATTTTGGATATGTGAAGTCCATCCTTGAGGCGTCATGCTCGAAGGTAGTGATCCTCTAACTCCCCAAAATTTAACATAAAGTGACATACTTAAAGGGTTCCATGGAGTATTTTATGCATCAAGTGTTTTTTAAATATTTTAATTTTACAGTCTTTGATACAGGAAATGTCTGACACGTCTTTACTGTTTTTGGATGCGACTCAGTTTCGTAACCTGGATTTACTTTCACGTCGCCTTCGCTGATTTCCGCTTCACAAAAGGAACATACGCCCTCGAGGCACGAATACGAAGGACCAATTTGCGCGCGTAAACACGACTCAAGTATGGTTTCTGTTGGATCTGTGCTCACTTCGTGTTCAACAGAATTGATAGTTACTTTTGCCTTCATTCGGATTGCCTTATTATTGTTTCTTTAATGTAAGAGGAAATTCTATCGAGTAGCCAAGAACAGAAAATATTTCGTACTGAGTAATATTAATATTTCTAGATTGTGTTTTTGTTGTTTCTGAAAAAATAAAATGTTTCACGCGCCATTTGTCTGGGCTTTCGTCATCCCAATTGCTTAACCGTATATTTGACATATCAAAAACAAAATCAATTTTTGCGATTGTATTTTGATTTTGGCATGTGCCATACGCCATTATTTCAGGATGCTCGCCGCTATAGCTGACGTTGGGAGCCTCTAAAATCAGTAGAATCGTTGGGTATAGAGTACAGAAATCAGTGATGCTATTGTTCGCATGAATTTTAATATTTTCATACCTTATTGAAAATTGCGGAGCATCGTTTTGGGATGTTTTC
>DDTZ01000149.1 GCA_002344565.1 Bdellovibrionaceae bacterium UBA2351
TTTATACGCCGTTTTAGATTTAGCGCTGTAACTTTCTGATGTCGTATTACCGCCAACTTGAACTACCGATGCTTCCGATTCATTCGACCAAGCTTTAACTTGCTCTTGAGCAAACACATTTGCCGAAATTAAAATCGCAGCCGAACCCACTACTAATGACAACATTTTCATAACTTTATCTCCTCAGATGCAAATTTTTGTAGGTCATCTGCAAATAAAAGTCAAAAAAATGCAATATGTTATTGGATCACAATACCCGAAATTTCCTGAGAAACAAATTTAGTACCTTTTCCTGATTTAAACGAGTCAGAGAATACGCGTGGTTTTCCGGCAGAAATCGTTTTTTCTGGAAACTCGCTTTTTAACTCGCTTAACTCGCACTGCGGTTGCACCAAACACTCTTCAATCGCGCGAATATCGTCCCAAATATTTTGCGGATCATACATTTTCACGACCTCATTTGCTTTTCCTGAATACACCCAGTGCTGCCCTAATCTTCCAAACAGAATGTCTTTAATATTCACATCTTTTTTTCCGCCAATTAAAATTTCCGACACGGGCTGATGCCGAGACCATTTCTTTTCAAACGCCGGCACAAAATCACCAATAGCGCGAATTAATCCAACCGCATACGGCGCACAACCACCGCCGACATCAGCGGCAGGATCTTTTTTTCTTAAAATATAACTATCATAGGGATCTATGACATTAGTGAAATACAATATTTCAGTCGTTTTCCGTTTTTTCAACTCTTCGGAAGGGGTCGATTTTGGAAAGTGGAACGACTCATAGAAATCGACCATATCTTTTAAACTCTGACATTGTTCTGCACCAATAGAAAATGAAATATACTTGGGTTTAGCCGTGGCCGTTTTTCCAGATGCCTCTTTATATTTTTGACCTTTGTAATGAACCAGTCGTTTATAATTTTCTTGCCCCGAAATAATATGTCCATCACCGTATTTATGAAATAACAATCCGACACCGATTTTCTTTTTAAAAACCAGATCGTAATCTTCAGCGGCGTTGTCTTGGCCAGATAGCGATGTCCAGCGGTCGTAAGCGACGCCGGTGGGCAAAACACACTGAATGTGAGCGATCGTGTGACCCATGGTCGACATGTAATGGGTATCAATTGTTCCAGTTTCATTGAAGTCAGACACATAGTCCGTTGCTGGCGTTAATACTTGACGGGCTTTTTTAGTAGCCTCAATTTTCAAGAATGAGTGAATCAACGATTTTGGGCTTTTCCAATCGAGTTTCATCGTTGGCGGGTATACATAAACCGTTAACTCACTACCCTGTGCTGAGCCAAAAAAAACACCACTTAAAATAAAAATAATTTGCATCCATTTCATGCATCCAAACTATCGCCTTTCACTGCATAGCTAAACCGTCGTTATCTATACTGAATTTTTTTCCCGATAGAGCAATTATGCTAGTTAGAACCACCCCATTTCTCCCTGCGAAGTTTTCACTCTAAAATAGTCATTGCTTTTAGGTTGATTGCCTTGTACCTACGGGGCCTTATATCGACTAATTACACTAATTAGACACTATACCTTTTGGACACCTTTAGGAGGATCTATGAATATTAAAACACTGGGACTAGTATTGGTTCTTTTCTGTTCAGGCTTAGTAAATGCTCAACAACGAGTTAATAAATTAACTCCACTAAGTGTAAACCCAGGTTTAATAACAGTTTCAGGTATCTCGGCTGGCGGTTTCATGGCTGTCCAAATGCACGTAGCCCTATCAACTGTATTTAAAGGTTCGGCGTCGGTTGCTGGCGGTATTTTTTGGTGCGCTCAAGGCAATGCTCTTCAAGCGCAAATGACCTGCATGAGAAACCCAGGCATGCTGAACACAGCGACATTCTTACAAAAAGCAAAAAATGAAGAAGCCGCTGGTAAAATCGAGAAGCTAGAAAACCTAAAAAACTCTCGCGTTTATATCTATGCTGGCAAAAACGATTCTATCGTAGCACCAGGCAACAGCGATAAGCTTTATGAATTCTATTCGAAGTTAACTTCAACTAAAAATATCAAATACAAAAACGACGTTCCATCTGGTCATGGCTGGATCACTAACCGCTTTGGTGGTTCGTGTGGCTCTCAAGCCTCTCCTTGGATGTCTAATTGCAACTACGACATGGCGGGCGATATCCTAACTCACATGTACGGTCCATTGTTGCCGCCAATCAAAACGTCTACGGAAATGAAGAAACAGCTTTTTGCTTTCGACCAAAGCGAATTCCAAACGGGTAATTCGTCATTGTACCAAACAGGTTATGTGTATGTTCCAAAGGCTTGCCAATCTACTCGTAGTGGCTGCCGACTTCATGTTAACTTCCACGGATGCCAAATGGGCCCTAACTACATTCAAGACCAATACGTAACTAACAACGGTCTTAACGAGTGGGCAGAAACAAACAACATCGTCGTTCTTTACCCTCAAGCGACGAGTTCTGGCTTCACTAACCCTTATGGCTGCTGGGACTGGTTCGGATACACAGGCGCTGATTATGTAAATAAAAACGGACCACAAGTGATCGCGATCCAAAAAATGGTTTACCGCCTACTCGGCAAATTCTAATTCGATTTTAGTTTAAAAATTTAAAGCTAAATTAAAAAATCACTAAAGACCTGCGAAACATCGCGGGTCTTTTTATTTGTAGATTCGGCGACTATTTATTTCTAGAACTAAAATCTGTTGAGCTTAGTTTTTTGAGATAGTCTTCGATCTGAACAGCCAAATTAATCTCTGTATTTGCGTCCAGAATTCTTGGAAACGTTTGAAAGAACTCAGCTCCTGCGCCAACCGAAATTAATCGATACCCTAGAGGAAACATAGAAATGCCTTGGCGCTTAACTGTTACGACATATTCGCCATCTTTAGGCACGGCAAATTGGACAAAGTTTGCTTGCAATGACATATCGGAAATACCGATTAGATTGCCACCCCTGTCGCGTATTTCAACCGTGAAGTTTGTTGGAACCAGCATACCTAAGCCCGTTGCCATCACGCCCGCATCAGGCACTACCAAAACGGAAACCATTTTTTCTCGATCGCTTTTTGAGCGATACGAGTGGGTCCCTTCATAAGCCGACATGGACGCATCAACTAAGTAGCTATTTTCCAAGCTGCCGTCCTTACTACGACGTTGAGCTTCTTTGCTCGTGTATTTTTCGACAATTTCAAACTCACGAGTTCCATCAGCCCAACCAATGTGTACTGATTTAATTATCTTACCATTATAATAGTAATTACCGCGCTCATCCGGTCCTTTTAAACCAACCGTTTGCAAAGCACCCATTAAGCCTAACGCACCTAATGGCCCCAACGGCCCTAATATTCCGCGCGTTCCTAATATTGAGTACGCTCCTTCACCCCAATCTTTTGCTAATGGACCTAGATCACCAAGAGAACCCCATTTACTTAGAGGCCCCACATTAGCTGCTAATTTTTTCGAAGATGCCGTCCACGTATTTGAACGAACAAACTTAGTCCACCAAGACGATGGGTTCCAAGTATTGTCACCGATTGGACCTAACTCACCTACTGGTCCCCATGGACCAAGGGGTCCACGTATACTCAAAATTTCGGAAAGAGCCGCACGGGTCGACCAAAATCTATCGATACCTTTCCTAGGTGCATTTCCACGATCCACAAACGAAAGCAAATCACGAGTATTAATTAAATATTTTATTTCCGTTAGCGCCGGTCTGTAAAACTGCTTACAGGCTAAATGGCTTGCGAATGAAAATTCACCAACAAGTAGAAGTATATAAAGTAGAGCTGTTTTGAAAATAGAGTTTTTCATTCAGTTGCTGACTATAGGGGAAGCTAAATTTGTTTTCCACTGTAGAGATTTAGACAATGTGACAAAAATTGCCCCCCCCTCGTTTTGAGGGGGGGGGCAATTTCAGTCGTCCATCCGTGGTCGCCTGAATATAATCATTCCGTTTAACTTCTCAATTTGGAACCAAAATAGCGAGGCTCAAGAAATCTTAACCCTATATAAAAACGGGGTTTATTACAGATCATGCCGAACCACAGACTTAGAACACGTTCTAAAGGTTTCTTAAGTGGAAGCAGCCATATCAACACCCTATTCTGAAAAGGAAGCAAGAAACAGAAAGGACAACGATATGGCTCCGACAAACTTTTTACTGATTTCAACCAATGAAAATATTATCAAACGCTGCCAGGATTTGAGCCAAGAAGCAGGCTATTCTTTCTGCCATATCTCTGAAAGTCGAGCGATCTCGAACTTCGCAGATATCGTCCTTTTATCAACGGAAATATATAAAAGTGAAAATGATTTAGTTTCTGATATCAAGCGACTTAAACAAAAAACTCCAGAATCCTTTCTCATTGTTTCCATTTCCCCGAAACTCAACCAATCGATTCCTACTACGCTTAAAAAAGCAGGCGCGGACTGCATCTTTTTGGACTCTGATTTATTAAATTCAAGTAAGCTAGAATTCATCTCATTCCAAAAAATAAAAAGCTCTCATATTGTGATAAAGCCGAGCGAACTCAGAGCAGGCTCATCCATTAATTGTTTTGTCTATCATGCCATGCCGATGAATCAAAAATTTCTTCCGATCTTGTGGCCAAATGAAGCCATCACTGAATACCGAATGGAAAAATTCGCCAAAGTTCGTAACCTCTATATTCAAAGAAAAGACCTACAAATATTCCAAAACTATAGAGGTCGATATGAACCGTTCTCTATTAAGAATGCACGAATGGAGTTTTTATCCCTAATGACTCACTACTACGATTTAATCATGTACTTCTGCGATCACAGCGAAAGTTCAAATTTCAAAAAAGGTGCAGAACTCATGCACCTTTGCCAAAACAGCGCTAGGAATTTAGTAGATACGTTAAAATTCGTAGACAATGTTTGGCCGATTTTTCATCATGCGCCCATCGGAGACTATGGATCGGTGGAACGAAGTCCTGTGATTGCTACGTTCTCTGCACATCTGAGTCTACAAAGCAAAATGGGCGACCCGACCCATACGTTGATGGCAGCTTTACTGGCCGATCTAGGTATGTTGTTTTTAGGACCGGACCTCGCCGGTAAAATTAAACAACGACTAGATCTGAATCTTTTAAATCGACTCGAAGCGGACGAATATAAAAAGCATCCTTCGATGAGCCTCGTCGCCTTGCTTTCACGCAAAATAGAGGTACCTGAGACTGTTCGCCAAATTATCTTAAAAACCCACGAACGCGTAGATATGAATGGCTTCCCCTACAAACCAAACCCGGAATCCATTCCGCTGGAATCAATGTTGATTCAATATAGTGAACTATCAATCAACGATCGCCTATACGGTTCAGATCGCAAACAAAACGTTCAGAAGCATGATAGCTTGGAAAACTCGAATATATTTAGTATTTTCTTTTTGGTCGAACTGCAAAAGCATTTGCGGATCAGCGACGGGGGCTTAGGATTCGACGTTTAGCTATCCTAGACCAATCTCAAAACGAGACCTCCCGAGACCCAATTGGGAACCGACAATTGTCAGCCCTATCTAAATGTTAGACACGGTTTTACCTCCATAAGATGAAATATCGGCATTCTGGACAACCAAATCCTGTCCACGACCTTGGCCCTACCGTTGCAATATGTATAAAGCAACCCCCCCATGGCGGCCAGGTCCCCCCCCCCAAACCTGGTCGCTAACCTTTTCTCTCTCTTTATGGACTTCTCAAAAAAATTAAAATAAACGAAAATAAAAAGATGCGATTTAGTCTTTTTTTTCTTTCGCTTCTGTTTACGTCATCGGCTTGGTGTTTAACTGTTGTACTTGACCCTGGCCATGGTGGCTTTGACAAAGGTGCTGTCTATGGTTCGGCTCAAGAATCAAAAATTGTTTTGCTCTTAGGACAAAAAGTAAAAGAGCTTTTAGAGCAGGAAAAAATCGAAGTTACACTGACGCGCTCTAAAGACGAATTCATAAGTTTAAAACAACGTGTGCAGATTTCGAAAAAACATGAAGGCGACTTGTTTGTTAGCCTTCATGCCAACGCATCCACAGATCGTCGCGCGTACGGTCTTGAGTTTTTTCTAACGCCCAATCGTCGTGCGAATAGTTTTAGTTCGGTTAACCATATCGGCAACGATTCTGCCAATGTGGCGCCCCCGCCCGATGATTCCATTGAACTATCCAAAACAAAAGACGTTTCGAAAATCTTGCGCGACATTAAGCTCAATATTCAGTCACAAAAGAGTTTGAAATTAACACGCACACTGCAAAATGATTTGCCTGGAAATATCAAACAGGCACCGTTCTATGTCCTAACTCAAACTCAAATGCCAAGTGTTTTGATTGAAGTTGGGTTCCTAAGTCACCCCAAAGATAATAAAAAGCTTCTGAATGATGAATACAGAAATGATCTGGCTTTAAAAATAGCAGACTCAATAAAACGCTACACCCGCGCGACTTATCCTTCAGCAAATTTGCTTGACGAAAATGCACCGACTCCGAGATAGTGATTTCACTGCACAAATCTCGGAGAATCCATGAATTTTACTAAATCAGATTTCGAAAAAATTACCCGTAAAGACGGTCGTAAATACAATCAACTGCGCACTGTAAAAATCACTACCGATGTCGTTGAATACGCAGAAGGTTCTGCCATGGTAGAATTTGGTAAGACTCGCGTTTTATGTGCTGCTTCCGTTGAAAATAAATCGGCACCTTGGCTGATCGGCTCTGGTTCAGGCTGGGTAACGGCCGAATACGGGATGCTGCCGCGCTCTACTCACACTCGAATTAAGCGTGAAAAATCAATGACGGGCGGACGCACTCAAGAAATCTCTCGTTTAATCGGGCGCTCGCTTCGCGCTGCGGTCGATTTAAAAGCTATCTATGAAAAACAAATCATCATCGATTGTGACGTAATTAACGCCGACGGTGGAACTCGCACAGCGGCTATCACCGGTGGTTTCGTGGCATTGGCTATCGCTCTTAATAAAATGAAAAACAATAAAGCTATCGCCACCCTACCCCTAAAAAGCTATGTCTCAGCCGTCAGTGTAGGCCTCGAGAATGGCATTCCATTACTAGATTTGAACTATGATGAAGATTCAAAAATTCATACAGACATGAACTTTGTGATCAATGCAAAAAACGAATTCATCGAAATTCAAGGAACAGCGGAAAGTGAGCCATTCAGTGAGACGCAGTTATCAGAAATGATGACGATTGCTCGTTTGGGTTGCCAAGAGTTAATTGCGGAACAAAAGCGCGCTCTTAACGGAATCATCGGTTTATAAAGGTTAGTAGTTATGGAAATGTGGATCGCTACCGGTAACGAAGGCAAACTCAAAGAAATCAAACAAGTTCTGCAGCCGCAAATTCCAGAAATTTCCCTGCATCATCAAAATGAACTTAAAGCCTTTACGCCCCGTCCAGAAGATGGAAAGACATACTTAGACAATGCTCGAATTAAAGCACGCTCCCTAAAGTCTGTACGCGACAAAGACTGGGTTCTTGGCGATGACACAGGATTGGAAGTCGTTGGACTCGGTAATCTACCGGGCGTTCATTCAGCCCGATACGCCGGTGCCCATGCCAGCGACAGTGAAAATACCGCTAAATTGCTGAAAATGATGACAATTCGTCACGTAAGTGACCGCAAAGCCCGTTTTTTCTGTTGTTTGGTAATCATGACTCCGGATAACCAAGAATGGATTTGTGAGGGCGAACTTTGGGGAACCATCGGAAAATCACCACAGGGAACCCACGGATTTGGCTACGATTCGGTCTTTATCCCGGATGGCGAAACCAAAACATTAGCAGAATTGGGACCCGGTTATAAACTAACCCATTCACATAGAACTCTAGCTCTACGCAAATTTCTAGAGCGCTTAAAATCTTAGCGATTTACTACCTCGCTTCGAGTAAAAATTTTCTGTATAAACATTAGCTTTTGTCAAAAAATCTTACCAGTGTTATAAATTTTCAAATCCGTGAGGCGTCTATGGAAACTTTGAAAATCTTCTCTGGTAACTCGAACATTGAACTCGCACGTAAAGTTGCCCAAGAAGCCGGAGTGCCGCTCGGACAATCAAAAATATCCTCCTTCGCTGATGGCGAAATTCAAGTTGAAATTCAAGAAAGTGTTCGTGGATGCCATGTCTTCATCATTCAGAGTACATGCCCGCCGGTAAATCAAAACTACATGGAACTTTTCATTATGCTCGATGCAATTAAACGTGCTTCGGCAGCCCATATTACTGCGGTCATTCCTTATTTTGGGTACGCTCGCCAAGACCGCAAAGTAGCGCCACGCGCTCCGATTTCAGCCAAATGCATGGCTGACTTGTTAACGACGGCCGGCGCAGATCGTGTGGTGTGCCTAGATTTACATGCGGCTCAAATCCAAGGTTTCTTTAACGTTCCTGTCGATCATTTATTTGCGATTCCAACCCTAGCACGCACATTCCGTGAAAAATACGGGTCAGGCGCAGACTACGTAGTTGTGAGCCCAGATGCTGGAGGTGTGGAACGCGCTCGTGCGTTTGCAAAACGCATTGATTCGTCAATGGCGATTATTGATAAACGCCGTACTAGCCCAAATGAAGCCAAAGCCCTGCACCTAATCGGAGAAGTAAAAGACAAAACAGCGATTATCGTGGACGACATGGTGGATACCGCGGGAACATTGACTCAAGGAGTGGACGTTATTCTTAAACATGGCGCTAAACGCGTTTTAGCCCTTGGCACTCACCCGGTTCTATCTGGTCCTGCTATCCAGCGGTTAATTGAAAGCCCAATCGAAAAATTGATCGTTGCGGACACTATCCCTCTAACTGAAGCCGCTAAAAAGAGTGGCAAAATCGAAGTCATTTCCATGGCTCCGGTGTTGGCAGAAGCGATTAAACGTATCTACGGCAACGATTCGGTATCTAGTCTGTTCGACTAGTGTTTTTGCCTGTGAACTTTTCAAAAAACCGCTGAATTTTCTTGCCCTTTTGGACTTCGTGGACTAATCCTCGTCTTTCAACAATACACTTTTCAAATAACAAACTAACTTGTTTATAGAAAGTACTTGAAAGAGGATGATATGAAACAAAGAACCGAACTATCTGTAGAGCCACGCGGCAACGGAAAACACGCTAATCGCGCATTAAGAAAATCAATGAAAGTTCCAGCTGTAATTTACGGCGCGGTAACAAACGTTAATGTTAGCATCGCTGAAAACGACGTAATCAAATACAATTCTCGTAAATTTGATAATGCCCTTTTCACATTAAAAAGCTCAATCAAAGACGCTAACGGCAAAGTTGTTCTTTTCAAATCTGTAGACATTCACCCATTAACTCGCCGTCCAGTTCATGCTGATTTATACGCTCTTGATTTAACTAAAACAGTTCGCGTATCTATCGAAATCAAAACTGAAGGTAAACCAGCCGGTATTTCTGATGGCGGTTTATTAAGTATCGTGAATCGTCAGGTTGAAATCGAAGTTCTTCCAACTGATATCCCTGAATCTTTAACAGTAGACGTTTCTCACCTTGGTGTTGGCGAATCTGTACACGTATCTGATTTAAAATTACCAGCTGGCGTGAAAATGATCTCGGCAGCAGATTTAACTCTAGCAGTTGTAACTACAATTGAAGAAGAAGCGGCAGCTCCAGCAGCAGCGGCAGCAGCGACTCCAGCAGCAGGCGCAGCAGCTCCGGCGGCAGCAGCAGGTAAAGCACCAGCGGCAGCGGCTCCAGCTAAAGATGCTAAAGCTCCAGCTAAGAAATAATATTCATGTGGTTAATCGTCGGACTGGGTAATCCAGGTTCGCAATATAAATTCAACCGCCATAACATAGGGTTCATGGCGGTTGATTCGTTTGTAGGGCCTGACAAAACGAAATCGTTCAAATCAGAATTCAAGGCCGAATTTCTTAAATTAAAATCAAATGACGAAGATATTTTACTTCTAAAGCCGATGACGTACATGAATCTTTCCGGAGACTCTGTACAAGAGGTCGTTAGCTTTTTCAAAGTGCCTTTAGATCGTTTGATCGTCGTTCATGACGAAATTGATCAACCTATGGGTAAGATCAAAGTTCAAAAAGCCCGTGGTCATGGCGGTCATAATGGTATTCGCGATATCACCGCAAAACTAGGCACTAATGATTATATTCGATTACGCCTAGGTGTGGGACGCCCGCCAGTACCGGAAATGAATGTGGCTGATTATGTATTGCAGAATTTTGGCAAAGACCAACAAGAGGCTCTAGCCGAACTTCTAGCACAATCTACACAAGCACTTGAGAGTATCATCATTGACGGTTATGCTAAAGCCGCCAATAAGTTTAACTAAAAATAAAAAGAGGAAACAATGGCATTACAAGTAGGCATCGTTGGATTACCAAATGTAGGAAAAAGCACTCTATTCAATGCGCTAACATCGGCAAAAGCAGAAGCTGCCAACTATCCATTCTGTACTATCGATCCAAACGTTGGGGTCGTTACAGTTCCTGACATTCGACTTGAGAAAATCACACAGTTTATCAAACCTCAAAACGTAGTTCCAACAACTATCGAGTTCGTAGATATCGCCGGCATCGTTAAAGGTGCCTCTAAAGGTGAAGGTTTAGGAAATCAGTTTCTGAGCCACATTCGCCAAACCGATGCAATCGTACACGTTGTACGTTGTTTTGATGACGAAAATATTATTCACGTAAACGGTAGCGTTGATCCACTTCGCGATATGGAAGTTATCAACACAGAATTGATGCTTGCTGATTTAGACTCAATGGAAAAGCGTCTTCAACGGGTTGAGAAACTGGCGAAGAATTCAACGGATAAAAAAGTTTTAGCCGAACACTCGATTGTTAAAAAAGTTTATGAAGCTCTATCCAAAGGACTTCCGGCACGTTCAATAACTCCGGATGAATCAGAAGCACAGATTTACAAAGAATTACATTTGTTGACGTCAAAACCAGTTCTTTATGTGTGTAACGTTTCTGACGTTGATTTCTCTAAAGGTGGTAATGAATGGGTTCGCTCGGTTGAAAAGCGTGCAGCTGAAGAGAACAACAAAACTGTTATGCTTTGCTCTGCGATGGAAGCTGAAATTGCACAATTGCCTCCAGAAGATCGCAAAGAATTCCTTCAATCAATGGGAGCAACAGAGCCTGGATTGGCTCGCCTAATCCGCGAAGCCTATTTCTTGTTAGGCCTTTACACGTATTTTACTGCAGGTGAAAAAGAAGTGCGCGCTTGGACAATTAAAAAAGGCATGAAAGCGCCTCAAGCCGCGGGTGTAATTCATACGGACTTTGAAAAAGGTTTTATTCGTGCGGAAACGTATCACTGCGAAGATTTATTCAACTTAAAAACAGAACAAGCGGTTAAAGATGCCGGCAAATACCGTATCGAAGGTAAAGAATACCTTGTAAAAGATGGCGATATTTTGTTCTTCAGATTTAACGTTTAGTATTAATTGTGCATTAACTTTTTCACGGTTAGAAAAAGCAGCAGGTGTCTCATGGAAGAAGTATTAAAAAAAAGTGGTCTACAAATCGGTCAGCTGATCCGCAGTAAAAAAATTTCTTCAGAGGAAGTTTTTAGATTGCACTCTCAGCTGATCAACCGATTCAATCCTGTTTTAAACGCCGTGGTAGAAAGCAACCACGAACAGGGCCTAGCAAAGGCACGGCAACTCGATAACGATCTAAAAAATCAAAACTTAGCTGATAAACCTTACTATGGCGTTCCCTATACATGTAAGGAAATGATTTCTGTAAGTGGCTTTCATCGCACTGGTGGAAACTACTATCACAAAGATGATATCGCCGATGAAACGGGAACCGTCGTTGAACGTGTGAATAAGCAAGACATGGTTATGCTGGGAACAACGAATGTTCCCGAGTTTGGTTTTTGGTTTGAAACTAAAAATACGATTTATGGTCGTACTAAAAATCCTTACAACGAGAAAAAAACTTCGGGTGGCAGCAGCGGCGGCGAAGGTTCAATCATTGGCTTAGGTGCTAGCCCTATCGGTTTAGGTAGTGATATTGGCGGAAGTATCCGTATCCCCGCTTTCTTTTGCGGTGTATTTGGCCACAAGCCGTCTTACAAGTTAGTTCCACTCACTGGCCATTTCCCCAATTCTATTCAAAGTCTTTCGGAAATGAACGAGAGTGAATATCCTCTGACTACAATTGGACCGATGACTCGCAAGTCTGAAGACCTACTACCTATGCTTAAAATTATGTCGGGTGCCGACTCGTTTGATAAACAAGCGATTAACAATCACCGCGAACTTTTGAACAAAAAACCAGTTTTGAAAAAGGTCTACGTATTATCAGATCCAGAAATTCATGGCACGACTCGAACTAATTCTGAAATTAAAAAAGCGGTGGAAAATGCCGCTAGTTATTTCGAACAACTGGGGCATCCTGTCGTTGAAATTAAATCTGGCTTTTTTAGAGATGCTTTATTGATGTGGTCAAGTCGACTGAGTGGATTGAAACGATCATCTTTTGGAGACCTGATCTCACCTAATAAGTCGATCAATCCCCTTCAAGAAATTTCAAAGCTTTTAACTGGAAAATCCAATCACACTCTACCGGCGTTTGTTCTTAGTCAATTAGACGGCCGTGTTCACGATACACACTCACTCGAACACAACCAAGAAAAACTTAGATTATTTAAGTCTGAGTTGAATCAGCTATTAGGCGAACATTCAATCTTGCTATTCCCGACGCAACCAAGATCCGCACCTTATCATAACCAGCTTTTTCTATCGCCGTTTGATTTTGTCTACGCCGGCATTTTTAATGCCCTAGAAGTCCCAGTGACCCAAGTACCGCTCGGCCTTGACTCAAAGCAAATGCCTATTGGCGTTCAAATCGTGGGCGCCTGGGGAAATGATGTGTTAACGATTAAAGCGGCTCAGGATTTGGAAGGCGCCTTTGGCGGTTGGCAACCACCCGAGTTCTATAGTTAAACTCTTAAGATTCTTTTTTTAGGATTGTATAAATAACATCTAAGTTTAATTTTAAAAGATCTAAATAGGATTTAGAGTCATAAAAACTAGCAGGAACAACTTCACCATATACTTCGCCAGAATACGTACGCTGATATTCACGCACTAAGCTTTCTAGCAAAAAGTTGACCGAGCCATACTCTTTAATAAGTGGAACATTGCTGTCTTTTAAAAATTTCTTCAAATTCAAAACATCACTAGGACTTGTACTTTGGTTGTAAAAGAAAACATTAATACCTAATAAGTCGCGCAGAAAGTACAATGAGTTGTGGCTAATTAAAACAGAACGCCCTTTAAACGTGCGAAACTTGTCTTGAGTCTGTTTGGTATAGTCCAAAATATCTTTCTTGGCGCTATCAAAACGCGAATCTAAAACTGATTTGAATTCTGGATATTCGGAAATAAATGTCGTTTTAATTGTTTCTAGAATGGTAACGGTCCATTCCGGGTTCAGCCAGAAATGAGGGTCTTGCGCGCTAGCGACTTTACCGACAGCCGTTAAGTTTACAAATCGGACCTCAATATTTATTTTGGCCACCTGATCCTTAAGACCTTCCTCAAGTCCATTGCCTATATACAAAAACAGCTTAGCTTTTTTGATTTTTTTTAAATCCGATGGTTTTAATTGGTAATTGTGAATCGATTGATCATCAGGAATCAGTGTTTCTATCGGAACCTTGTCTTCTGACTTAATTAAGTGATTCACGAACAGTTTCAAATACGGACTGGACAGCAAAATCTGATCTTTAGGTTGCAAACGCGTAAATATTGCTGCATCGGCTTTGGGCTGAAAGACAAATATCAAGAATGCTACGATCGCAGCCTTAACAAAACTCGGACGCAGAGCCACCGACGAAAGAAACAGAATTCCACCCGCCAGAATGATTGTTGGGCCCGTAGGCCAATCAAAGCCCACCGACATAAACAAGCCTAATAGACTCATAACGACACCGATGCCTAGGGCATAGTGAATTTGTTTATTGATTGGTTTTACGAGTACTTTTCCAATCAAAGCCGGAACCAGCAATAAACCCAAGGCGAGTAACGTACCTACAGAGTAGAAACAAAGAACCAAAATCCAAAGGACAAGGAAATAGAAAATACTTTTTACTTGTTGAATTGGAATACCCAAGAACTGCGCATACTCCGGATCCATTAAAACGATCAGAAGATTTTTTCGAATGCGGCTAAAGATCAACCGAATAAACACACTGGAAACAAACAAAATTAGTAGCCACACATTATCAATCAGCAAAATATTTCCGATCAGAATATGAGATAAATCGATTTTTATGCCCGACTTTAAAACAATCAATAGACCAAGGGCACTGAAGGTTAGGTAAACCACCGTCAGCACGCCGTCCTCTTTGATTGTTACGAACTTATTTAGACCCATCATCAAACCGAGCACTAAAACTCCGGCAAACAATCCACCTAAAATCAAACCCGCATAGGACATTCCATAAAACATAAACGCCAGTGCAAAACCAGGCAGTAGAGAATGACTGATCGCTTCGCCCATCAAAGTCATGCGTTTTAAATTTAGAAATACACCTATCGGTGCCGCAGCGTAACTGATCAAAAGACTCGCGATCAAAGCATTTAAATATAGATCATAATCTTGGAAAAAGCTTTGGAATCCGTCCACTAGTTCCCCCCATGATCATGCATACAGTGATCAACAAAGTGACTATTGTCACCGCCAAGTGGAATGATTTGATCACTATAGGATTTTACAAACTTAGAATCATGAATAGAAAGTAAAATCGCGGTACCGGCATTTTTACGTTTTAATAAATTGTCTTTTAATACCTCAGCTGCCTTTTCATCAATGTTGGAAAAAGGCTCATCCAAAACTAGTAATTTTGGATTCTCAACTAAACTACGCGCTAGCAACACCTTCTGAAACTCACCTTGTGATAGGTCAGACAACAATTGATTCTGTAGATGAGTAATAGCAATTTCCTTAAGGATAGAGTCGACAATAGCGTCGTCTTTCTTCTTATTGCGAAAACCAAAACTAATAAATTCTTTTACTGTCACTGGAAAACTACGATCAATCAGATGGGACTGCGGTAAGTACCCGATTTCATTTGTATGAAGATGAACATGACCTGAAAATGGAATCAGTCCTAAAATACTTTTGATTAGTGTTGATTTACCACTTCCATTACTACCCGTTAAGGTAACTAACGTTCCCGAATGAATCTGAAAGTTAAAGTTGTCGAAAACTTTTTTATTATTACGAAATACAGTCAGATTGTGAACATCCAGCACCAAACTCATAGTATCAAATAAATAAGTTCAAACCCTAGATAATGCAACTAAAACAAATATTTGTGAATATTCTAAAGGATCAAGATCGATTGTCTTGGATACTGATGGTCAGCATAAAAATGAGCACACAAAGAATAGCGGCTGGAATCATAAACAAGTGAGGATACAAGAGTGCGTTCTTCCAGCCCTCGTAGATCAAATAGCCCAAAGTGGCATTCTGAGACCCCATTCCAAAACCGGTAAAAGACAGCACACTCTCTATAAGCAGAAATTGAGGGATGTTATGTACAATAGAAACTCTCAACCAAGGCCAAATGGCCCGTATATAATATGTTCGAATAATATATAGGGGGCTCCCCCCTGCAACAACGGCCGCACTTAAATACTCACGACCGCGCAATTGTAAAATTTCTAGCCTAACGTTCCGAGCGATCGGTGCCCACGCGGCTAAGGCTATAGAAATGACCAAAGTCGTAAACGTCGAGATGACGGATGGCTGTCCACCTACCCCACGATTAATCAAAATGGAAAACAAAGCCACCAGTAGAAAATTAGGAATCGAGTCAAAAACATCGATCATAAAAACAACTAAGTGATTACTTCTATTCCAAAACGACAGGACACTGCCAATAAAAACACCTAAAGCATATGTTAATATCAAAGACGCGAAACAAATAAGCAACGATACACCACCACCGACAAGAGACCGCTGAAGTAAATCACGGCCTAATGAATCAGTTCCACCCAAAAATTCTTTGTTGGGTGATTGAAATACTTTAGCTGAATCAATATCCATTGAAAAATCGCGGGCAAACATTGGGTAAATGCACAAAGCGAGCGCGAAAAATAGTGGTATGTATTTTTTCACGCGAAATCTCTAAGTCTTGGGTTAACATACAAATAAATAGTTTGAACCGCAAAGTGCAACGCCAGATACAAACTTGAAAACAAGAACAAATAACCTATTACAACCGGAAGATCCCTTTGCGAAACCGAATCCATAAATCCTAAGCCAAAACCGGGAACAGAGTACAAACTTTCCAAAATAAAATTGCCAGTAAGTAACTGAAGCACAATTGCTAAAAAATAACCCAGGAATGAATTCGCAATATTTTTGAACATATGGACAACTAAAACACGATTTCGACTTAATCCCTTAGCGCGCGCAAACTGCACGTACATTTCCGCGCTTTCTTTGTGCCATTTTTCAACCGTTAACTGAATCAACTGCCCTAGTGGTTTAATCAATAATGTTGCAATAACAAAGACGTGGCAGGGCGTGCTATATGGATCAAACTTTAGTGGAACCAAATTAAATAGGTAGGAAAATAAATAGATGATCAATGGGATCATCACCAATTGAGGAATTTGATTAATAACTCTTAAAAAATCGAGGTAGCGGCTTCGGTCGCGCGAACGAACCACAAGAAATGAAATCACAATAGATGCCATTAACAAGATTCCGACGGCCAGGCCCAAAAACTGAAAACTAAAAACAGTTTTACTCCAAATGAGCTCGGTCACTTTCAGATTTTTGTTATGAAGGGTCACCCCAAAATCCAAAGTATAGAAATCTACTAAAAACTCCTTAAGACTAAAAAAAAAATACTTTTGAACGGGCACCACTTGATTCACTTGCTCGACGATATGCTCATCGTCGATGTAGGAGCCTGGTACAAAATAGAATATCGAAAAAATAAGAACTAACAGCAAATGGACGTTTAAAATGAATTTAAACGTCAAATCAAAAATGGCTTTAATCAAATTTCTTCCCACGTTTCCCGCGTCGGAGCCCTATCCGCATTGTAACTAAAAGGAATTTTTTCTGCCAAATAAGGAACTAAATCCGGAGATTTCTTCTCTTTTCTTTCACCGTATAGTTCGGAATAGATATAACTATTTGCGATGACTTTTTTAACGTAGTTACGAGTTTCCAAAAATGGTATATGCTCGATAAATTCATCGGTCTCTAAGTTACCAAATTGCTGTAACCAATTCTTAACTCGATGTGGACCTGCATTGTAACTTGCCGCCACCAACGGAATAGCTTGGTTAAATTTTCGATTCAATCTTTGTAAATACTTGGTACCAATCTTAATCGCCGAATCCGGCTCTAACAGCTGTTTAGGAGTGAATGTCTTATCACCTAATATTTCTGCTACACGATTCCCGGTATACGGCATTACCTGCATTAACCCTAATGCCCCCACTGGCGAAATTGCTTCTTTTTTGTACTGACTTTCGGCCTTCATGATACTCCAAACTAGCTCACGAGGAACATCGAATTCTTTGGAGTAGCGATCCACAAGTGTCGGGTACGCTTTAGGGAATGAGTACTCCCATAAACCCCGCCCCTGATCAATACCCAAACGTGTTTTCTGACCACCGAAATAAACTTGGCTGATGTGACTCATGCGATGATACTGTCCCACTTGTGAATACTCATTGAGTAGCACTTTCAGATACTCTTTATTTTTGGTACGCTTTTCAATTTCGTATAATTCCCACTTCGACCAAAAATCCAATCCAAGCGCGGCTAACGCCCGCGACTTTTCAAACTTTTCAACAAAGTCTGGAGTTTTGAACGGGCTTTCGTCACTTACTTCAGCTACCTTATCTTCGGCCTTATCCATTTCCATTGGATCTGCTTCTTCTTCGGTCTCCTGTGCTTCCGCAGTTACTTCTTCTTCGATTGGCGCTTCCTTAATCGATGCGACTATTCTTGAGTCAAAGCCTTTACGGAAGTGAGTTACTAAATTAGAACCTGTGATATCTTCCTTAACTGCCGCTGTTGCAATTTTATCTTGGCCTCTTTGCTCAACATCTAGTTTCTCTAAACGCTTTGTAGCAGCTACTGAATAATAACCTTTGTTGCGATCGGCCGCTAAACGCTCAAAGTATATTTTTGATTTATCAAATTTACCTTCACGATATAACGCCATTCCCATCCAATAGTTTAGACGCTCTTTACTTAATGAACGGTATTTCTTTTTATTTTTAACTGTAGCCAATTTCTTAAAATCATTGAATGCAGAATGATATTCACCACGTAGATACTTCATCCACGCTAAGTACCATTGTGACTCTTTATTTAACTTCTCATTTTTAGATATTTTTAAGAAATCTTTAAATTTACGAGTCGCCCAGTCATAATCGCGTAGTTGATACGACATAAACGCAGCTTGAAACAATGCTTGTTGTCCCTTCGCCGACTTCTTTTGCATTTGGAAACTTTTATAATACAGAGACACAGCCGAGTTCAAATCACCTGATCTTGCGGCAATTGGTGCCAACTGGTTCAGGAATTCAAAATCATTTTCTTTAGTTGCTAGATGTTTTTTTAAAATTCCATATGCTTTTTCTAAATCGCCTTCCTGGGCGTGATACATAGCCAAAATCTTATCGGCATCAAAATCATATTTACCTTGGTAATCTTTTTTGAAATTTAAAATTTCTTCTAGAGCTTTCTTTTCCTGACCAGCCCACAAACTATTACGAACCCGTTTCTTAAAATCATCAATTTCCCACGAGCATTTAGACTCTTTGCTGTTCACCAGATTCAAAGTCAGATTGTATCCCCACTTGGAAATTTTTTCGAACTGCGGATACTGACTGTATAGTTTCACCAAACGAGAACATTTCTTTTCAGAAAGGTTCAATTGATCTTCTATCGTTGCCAAATCTAACAAAATGAACGGATGTTGTTCCGTACCCCTGGTCGCTTTTTCTAACTTTTGCAACAGATCATGAGAAACCTTATAGTTTTTCTCTTCCGTTTGGATCGTGCTTAAGAAAAGCATCGCTTCATTTTTCAAGCGAATGTTCGGCTTTCCGTCTAGAACTGCCGAAAAGGTTTCTTTGGCCTTAACATTATCTTTTTTGTTTAAATAGATTTGCCCCAAGTAAAATAGCACGTATTCAGATAAAACTTTATTCTTACCCTTAAGCTCAGTAAAAATGGCTTCCGAATCACCCATTTTATCCATTTGAAAAAGAGCGTACGCTTTTTGGAAAAGCATAAGTTCTTTATCTGAGACCGACGACGGTTTTTCTAGGTCTTTGTCAATGGCAGCGATAACTTTGTCCCACTTACCATCTTGTATAAAAATCCGCGTCTTTGAAAAAATATCGGACTGCGAGTTCAATTCCAGCGTTGAAAACAAAAATAACGCCAGTAAAAATATAGCTCTAAATTGCATATCTAATCGCCTCATCCGTAAGGTTTAAGAGTATTTTGAGAACACTCTATGATTGTAATCTCTCTAGTATAATGATAGCGGATAACAATGGCAAAATCGAAGTCTAAAACTATTTATGTTTGTCAAAATTGTGGTGCCCAGCGACCAAGGTGGGAAGGCAAATGCAGCGATTGCGGATCGTGGAATAGTTTGGTCGAAGAGACCCAGACCGAGGTGAAGGCCAGCCAAACTCGCGGATGGTCCGTCGACGCCCAAAAGCCAACGCGTCTAGATGAAAGCCCTGTGGAAGACGTATTACCGCGCATCAATACGGGCATCGAAGAGTTCAATCGCGTTGTGGGTGG
>DDTZ01000205.1:0-9029 GCA_002344565.1 Bdellovibrionaceae bacterium UBA2351
TCCGTGATTTCCTTATACCGCTGTTCCGTCATGTCTTTAATAATTGTCATGAATTGCCTTAGTCAAAACTCTTAACTTAAGACAATGGCGGAACTAAACTGGTTAATTTATTGTTTCATTCGTGATTTTAAGCGCTTTGACGGCCGTATCAGGGAAATCGCTAAAGACGCCATCCACACCGATTTTATAGAAAAACTCGTATTCTTTGACTGGATCTGTAAGCGGTTTCATCACGAAAAAAGATTCATTTCTAAACGTATAGGGAATGACCTGGAAGTCCAAAAGCTTGGCATTTTTCATCACATCATTCGGCACCATTGTCGATTCACTTTTAGCATTTTCATCGACTAGATACTTTTTATAAGGACCTAAAACTTGCGCATACTTTCTGATCTCTTTGAGTCCCTCCAACGTCACCATATCCCGATAGGTCTTCTTACCTTTTAGATCATAGGGCGATTCGGCCGGATCTCCAAGAAGCTGTACCAGATGATATTTAGATTGAGTGGCAAGTTCTTTCAGATTACTCACTTCAAAAGACTGAATGTAAACTTGATCTGTTTTGCTATCCCACTTCTTTTCAGCAAGCAAAGCCAACAAGGCTTTTTCCATATTGATGTTAATGGAACGAAAATATGAAGAGTGCTTAATTTCAGGAACGATACCGATTTTCTTACCCGTCTTTTCATTATACTGATCAACGGCATCAATCACTTCTGCCAATGTCGGCACCAAAAAGGGCTGCTGATCCATTTGCGGACGGAACGCCAAACGCTGTTTGGCTTTTAATTTTTTAATTTCAGCTAATGTAAAGTCCTCAACAAACCAACCGGCTACTTTTATATCGTCTATCGTTTTTGTTGTTTTTCGTTTTGGAAAAACCTCGGCAACATTTGTTGTCTCTGAAATTTCATTTTCATGACGGGCCACAAGGACACCGTCTTTTGTCATCACCAAGTCAGGCTCGACGAAATCGGCGCCAAGCTCCATCCCACGAATATAGGCTTCTAGCGTATGCTCGGGCAAATAGCCGCTAGCCCCCCGATGAGCAATCACTATTGGCCGAGCAAATGATTTCTTTTCGACTGGCGTTTGATATTCGACTTGATCTTGAATTGTCTGACACGCAGACAATAGCAAAATACTAGCTAGAATAGCTACAACAGATTTATTCTTTTGGTATGACATCGCACGTGTCATATAATTTTTGTACGCGTACATTGAAATAAGTCCCCGCTTTTTGAAGGTTCCATGGCGGATACGGGAAGAAAATAGCTTCCACGCATTGACCATCTTTTACCACGCCCCATTGGCGATCCTCAGACGAGCCCGTTACGATCTCTTGAGTTTTTGTATCCTTAACACCCACGGCAAAGGAATAGATTTTTGTAGAAGGATCCGCCGACCCAGCTACAAAGGCCGTGTTTTCAAGCAACTGTTTTACACCACTCACTGGACCAACCACCGTGCGAGAATGGAAATAAGAATAGTAAACTAAATACACAGACGCCATCAACACGATACCCATAAAAATTAAAATCGACAGCAACCACTTCTTAAGAGCTTTCATAATGACAGTCCTTCCTTTTCTGCTTACAATGGTATTTCTTATATGTTTTCACGACAAGAAAAATTCCTTCTATTCATTATTGCGGCTATTCAATTCGCTCATATTGTTGATTTTATGATTATGATGCCCCTCGGGCCACAGTTAATTCGAATCTTTTCAATTTCAGCTCAGGAATTTAGTTTCTTAGTTGCGTCGTATACATTATTTGCCGGCATATCGGGCTTTGTAAGTTCGTTCTTTATGGATCGTTTTGAACGCAAGCGTCTTTTGATTTTCTTTTTCACCGGATTCGCTATAAGCACGTTATTTTGCGCATTCTCACCTAACTTTTACGTCTTGCTGATTGCCCGCTCACTGGCGGGAACCTTTGGCGGCGTTCTTAACTCCATCACTCTGTCGATTGTTTCCGATAATTTTTCTTATGAAAAACGCGGAACAGCGATGGGCTGGACATCGACTTCATTTTCACTTGCCAGCATTTTAGGAGTGCCGTTTTCGATATATTTAGCGATGAAATTTAATTGGCATGCTCCCTTTGTTTTCTTGGGATGCATAAGCTTTGGGTTATATTTCTTTATATTCAAGTACGTACCTCCGCGCGCCGTTTTAGAAAGTGGCAAAAGCAGCACGATCCTAGAACCATTGTTGGAGGTGATGCGCAGTCGTAACCTAGCCATGGGTTTAGTGTTCATGATTTTTTTATTTCTTGGTCAATTCACGGTAATTCCGTTTATTAGTCCAACTCTGGTCGCCAATGCGGGCCTGCCCGAAGTGCACTTGCCACTGATTTATCTTTGCGGTGGATTAACTTCGATCGTAAGCGCCCCGATGATTGGACGATTCTCTGACCGCATCGGTAAACACAAAATATTTATCTTTGGTGCTATTCTTTCTATAGTGCCGATCTATTTGTTAACTCATTTAGGACCGACTTCCGTCCCCTTAATTTTAGCTATTTCGAGTTTGTTTTTTGTCAGCATGAGTATGCGTATGATCCCAGCGATGGCCTTGATTTCAGGAGCCCCTACACCGGAACGTCGCGGTTCTTATATGAGCTTAGTTAGCTCGGTTCAATCATTGAGTTCCGCCTTAGGGTCATCACTTGCCGGCTACATCATTATTCGGGACAATATCACAGGACATATGGACCATTACCAAACCGTTGGCTATATCGCGATCGTCTTTACAGTTCTTTCCGTAGTAGTTGTAAAGTACGTAAAACATACAACGTCCTCACCAGTCTGATACTTTATTATTCCTACGGGATGTCTTTCGATCCTTGTGTTCATTCTTGGCTTTAAGACGTTTTTTAACTGAAGACCGCGTTGGTTTAGTGGCTTTGCGTACTTTAGGAACATAGAGCGACTGCGCAACAAGACGTTCCAACTTATAAAGTGCATTCTTTTTGTTCAAATCTAACGAACGCTCAGTTTGTGATTTAAACTGAACTAAAAATCCCTCTTTCGTTGTCTGATTGACTCGGCGTATTTTTTCTTTGTTTTCAAAGGGAATAGCGGATTCGTCGACATTCCAAAATAGCTGTACACCCGTCTTGTTTTTCTGCAGGTTCTGGCCACCGGGGCCGCTGGCGGTGAAGTACTTAAACGTCACCTCATTCTGAATAATCGACATAAGAGTTTCAGCGTTCATGTTATCATACTAACTTAGCTTAAAGTGCTGGACAATCCAAGCCTTAGGCGCATAAATTATTCCTATGTTACTCAATATACTGACCTACTCTGCTGTTGGCCTTCTTATCGGAGCCGTTCTTGGTTTTGCCTTTTACAAATGGGGCAGCCGCATTTATTTAAAACAAGCCGAAACCGAAGCTACCGAAATGGTGGATGAAGCTAAAGAACTAGCAGAAATAAAAGAAATCGAACGCAATGAAAAACTGACTGAAATCGAAATGGAGCTTTGGACAAAATCAGAACCTGATTTACTAAAGATCGAACTTCAAGTCACAGATTTAGAAACTGAATACCAAGAACGCAAAGCTCGCCATGATGAAAATGTCTCGGCACTAAAAAGCACGCAAGACAAGAAGCACAACGAAATTCGTCAAAAAGAATTAGAAATTAAAAAGAAACAACTGTTCCACCAAGATTTCAAAAAGATGATCAAGGCGGAACAAAAGAAAATGGTTGTCGAACTGTGCGCAAAATTAAACTTGAACGCTGAAGATGTGAAACGTGGTATTGCTGACGAGTTTATCAATGACGTAAAACGCATCATCCTGCGCGATGCTGAATTTTACGAGCTGGATGTAAAAGAACAACAAGAAGTGATTGCTAAACGTTTACTAGATATCGCTTTAGATCGTTTTGCCCGCCCCTACTGCGCCGAACGCGGTATTGCACCGGTGTATTTCCCAGAGAACTATCACCGCAACTGGTTAGTCGACGCCGAGAAAAAGAACTTAACGAAAATTCAGGACCTAACCGGCTGTGATATCATCGTAGAACCAGACAACGATATGATCGGAGTCGCTGGGTTCGATCCTGTTCGCCGGGAATTAACTCGCCGAGTGCTTGAACGTCTGCTGAAAGAGAAAAAGACGATCACCTTAGAATATATTGATCGCACGTACACAAACCAAAAAAACGAATTATTCAAACAGATCAAACACGACGGTGACTCTATCGCTAAAGAATTAAAACTGGAAAACATGCACCCGGAAGTTAAACAAATGATGGGGAGTCTTCGTTTCCGTTACTCGTTCACTCAAAACCAATATTTCCACTGCGGTGAGGTTGGCTGGCTCTGCGGCTTACTATCTGGCGAGCTAGGCATAGATGTTAAAATTGGTAAACGCAGTGGCGTCTTGCACGACATCGGTAAATCGATGGATCACGCGGTTGACGGAGGCCACGCCGTCATCGGCGCAAACTTCATCGCTAAACGTGGTGAATCCCCAGAAGTCGTTCATAACGTCCGCGCCCATCACTATGACGAAACGCCAAACAGCGTTCACGCGTTCCTCGTCATCGCTGCCGATGCCATGAGCGGTGGTCGCCCAGGCGCCCGAAGATCCACGCTAGAAACCTATGCTCAAAAAGTCACAGAACTGCAAGAAATCGCACGCAGCTTTGAAGGTGTAACAGACTGCTACGTTTTGTCCGGCGGCCGCGAATGTCGAGTCTACGTAAACAACAAAAAAATTAGCGACCGCGATGCTTTAGCTCTAAGCTTAAAAATCGCCGCCCAAATCGAAAAAGAATGCAACTATCCCGGCCAAATCAAGGTTGTGGTGGTCCGCGAAACCATCGTTCAGGAACACACTATGGGGAAACAGAAATACAAAGAAGAGGAATCGGTTTAGCACAGTCAGCCCGCCAATTACCGTCCCGTTTTCCTTGGCCTAGTTCGCGCCTTAGTTTAGCTATTTGCCTATTTTTTCCTAATGATATTAGTGACATAACTCCTGACCGCGCCCAAAAAAAATTGGTTGCGGTGGGGGCATTTTTTGTGGCTCCCGCGAGCCTTTTTCTTTTCCTTTCGAATCATGCTCGGTCTTCCTTTTGGGGAATGACTTTGTTTTTTTGAAGGCTCGCCCGCGGCAGGATGCCGTATTGTTGGCGTAGCCAACCGGGCGCAGGGCGGACGGCCAGTCCAAGGAGGCCGCCCTTCAAAAAAACAAAGTCATTCCCCAAAAGGAAGTCCCCTCGCGCTACCCGAATCCAAAGCAAAAGAAAAAGGCTCGCAGGAGCCATAAAAAACGGGAGATTTTTCCCCTTCGATGACCCTCCAGATACTTTTTATAGCCCCAGGAAAAAACTAATACATTTTCCCCAAAAAATTAGTTACAAACCCAGCCTGCACCCCGGGGGACATAAATGTCGTTTTCTATTCTTGTTGCACTTTTGACCTTATCTTTTTCATTTTCATCGCAGGCAGAGGTTTGGACCGCTACCGCTAAATGGAGTCCAGAAAAAGAAAAAGAATTTTCAGTTTGGGTTCAGAAAAACTGGGGTAAAGATTTTTTCTCTAAGAAAGAAAACAAGGATGGATCTGCGAACATTTTTCAGGGCCTACGCGTTGACTGTGCCGATACGGTTTACTCGTCTCGCGTAATTTTCGCCTACCTTCACTCGTTACCATTTGCAATGAACGATGCCAGCGGTGGAAAAAAACTGATCACGAACAGCATGACTCGCTGGGATTCAAAATCAGAAAAAGAGAAAATCAGAAACTTCCTTGTTTATGTTTACAACATGGTTAGTACTAAATCCATGCACAACGATACCTACCCTGTAAAAGTATCGCGTGAAACGATTGTTCCTGGCTCGATCATTTTAACAACCGAAAAAAATCACCATTCATGGGTTATTAAGAACATTTTCCCTACAGGCATCCCACACCTAGTATTCAACTCTACTGTGGGTGCTTATTCAGGCCCTCTTTTGCAAGAACGAAAATCTTGGCCAAATGGGGATTGGGTATTTGAAGGCAATGCAACCCCTGAGGGCAATGCAGGGGTTCGTTATTGGCGTAAAGAATCGGAGTTAAAGCTTCCGGCGTGGCAGGTTTCTGGCTATAGCGAGGAACAATATGCTATTAAGCCTGGTAAATGGAAATACGACCTACAAAAGACATTGCAAAGCACTGAAGAGAGCACTCAACAAACGGCAACTCGTTTAATAGAGAACATCTGCGCGGATATTCAACAACGCATCGATGCAGTTAAAGAATCCGAAACGTTCCTTAAATCGGTCGGCTACCGCTGTATGTCTGAAGAGGAATTCGATAATTATTCAACACCAAGCCGTGACCGTCGCCTAGCTGACGAAATTATTTACTTAAGAAACTTTTTAAAAACGCTGGTGCAAGATCGTAATGAATTGTCGTTGGATCAAAAAACGTGGCAGCAGCTTAAAATTGTATTCCCTAACCTAACTGAAACTATAGCTACGGAATCACAGAATCAGAAACGTACAGTTACGAGCTCATCGTCGCTTTGTCGCGCAAAACACTATTCACGCGGACAAGGTATAGACAAATCAATCGACCTGGCGGAAGTCAAACGTCGCTTGTTTACGAATCGTTTATCCAGCAACCCAAACCATCCACCTGAAGTTCGTTTTGGTGAAGATGTTAACATTAAAAACTCGTGCCCAAGCTGGGGTAACTTAAAACTAAGTTATGTCGAATAAGAAAACTATCATTCGCTTTGTTGTCCTGGTTGTTCTTTTAGTTATCGCTGCTGCGATTGTGTTTCGTTTCTTTTTTGCAGAGCCTAGTCCGCCCACTTCTAAACTCGATGCCCCCCCTCAAGAGCTAGATCATGAAGCCTCAGCAGCGATCACTGACGAAACCGGAGAAAATGGCGTTGTCGTTGAAAAAACAATTCCTAAAGGAAGTACCTTTAAAGACACTTTGGCGAAATGTTTTCCACACCTAAGTGAGGCGATTAACACCCCAAAAGAGTTTGTGGATAACTGGAAGTCATTGAACTCGACGGCTGAAGAAGAACCCGATTTTATACACTACTTCTTCAAAGATAAAAATGGTCAAGAAGTCCGCGCACAAATCGTTTACACAACAGCAGAAGGCCGCCCCATACGCGAACTAAAAATATTCCGAGTTCTTGAAGATGGCCTACCTGATCCTGTCGAGTTACCGGCTCCTGATCGCTATAATCCAAACAACACAACGCTCAGTAAATACATCGATTTCAGCACCGTGTTCGAAACACAAAAGAAATGGTCTGCGAAATCACCGGGCTCATCTTCTATCGAAGTTGAGGAATCAAACTCGGACGTAACCGAATTTCAATTATTTCAAAAAAATACTATTTTCAGATGTCACGAAGGTGACTGCGAGTGCAAAGCCGGGAACTAAGCCACGGCTTTTAATTTTTCAGCCACCACAAGTTTGTTGCGGCCTGTATTTTTGGCCTCATACAAAGCTTGGTCACAGCGTTTATATATAAGTTCTAATTGGTCGCCGTTGCGCCATTCAGATAAACCAATTGAAACCGTAAACTTGATTTGATGTTCGCCATGAACAAAGGCTTGTTTACGAATTGTTTCTAAGACATCTTCTGCTTTTTTGATGGCCATATCTATGGAATAATCAGGAAGAAAAATAGAAAACTCTTCACCACCCAAACGAGCGACGACGTCATTTTCGCGAGTAAATAATTTCCTAATCGTCGCTACACATTCTTTTAAAACAAAATCACCTATATCATGTCCGTAGGTGTCGTTAATTTTTTTAAAATGATCGATATCTAAAATCATCATCACAGACTTGTTATCACCCATATCTGCTGTCGTTGAAAAACTACGAACTTGTTCTTCAAAAAACCGACGGTTATACGCGCCCGTTAAATGGTCGTGATTCGCGGTATGCTGTGCTTCGGTCAGTTTCTTTTTGAACTGATTTAAATTCTTTTTAATCGAATTCATTCGCTTTTGTTTGTTTGTATCTTTCTTATTTTGAACTTCGACATACTTTGAAATAAATTCTTTCGACTTTTCACGCAATTTATCTATTGAATTTGACTCAACCGCATCACGTAATTCTTTGAATTGTCCGTTGATCATTTGATCGTTGTGCTTTTGGTCTTTAAACTCTTCTTTCAATTGGTCTGCAAATTCCCAGATGATTTTTTTAAAATCTTCAAATGCATGCAAAAAATAGGTCGTTTCATCAATACGGTGAGCATTGAAAAATTGACGTAGTTGAAAGAACGTTTCTTCATTTTCCAAGGCGCCCGACTGAATTAATTTTTTTGAAAATATGTCCAATTCCTCACGCGCCTGACGAACAGAGAACTTAGGTGTATCTAATAAATTTTTATTATACACATCAATCATAAATAGTAAGGTCGCAAGCTCCTCTGACATCTTCTCTGGTGCGTGCGTGGACTTATTTTCGACTTCAAATTGCTGTACAATTTTTTTAATCCAGTCTTTCAAAATTCACCTCAAAACTAATTCGGATAAAATACACAAATTATTAAGGCGAAATTGACTCCTAGACTGGCACTAAGTCGGTCATTTTCTGGTCAAAACTAGAATTTAACACCCAGCATCTTTTATTTTAATTTGATTTTGAGCCTGCTTTCTACGATTTTTCTAATCATGATTTTTTCGCTGCTTTTCATCCTATTCTCGAGTCCAGCTTTTTCATCAACGCTTTTTATTGGAAATGGTGGCGAAGTCTATAAAATCAACAATGCCTACTACCTCCGCGACCTCGTTGAAGCCGATGCCCATACTCAGCCGTATATTCATTGCGCCGAAGGCATTCGCAAAAAACCCAACCTTTCTAAATTATCGGCGCTCGGTATTGATACTAATTTATTAGAACGTAAACTGTGCGACTTGGAAACCGTAGTCCCAGGAATGGGCGACATTTTGGCGGCCACAATTAACTTCCACTCTTGGACACTAGTGAACGAAACCTTGGTCCTTCAGGCCGATGACGCTCCATTGTTAAAAGTCGCTCACGC
>DDTZ01000205.1:9387-30481 GCA_002344565.1 Bdellovibrionaceae bacterium UBA2351
TGACTTCACGCCATCGTATTGCGCTGGTATTCCACGAAGTGATTTTTTCGCTACTGAAAATTACGTGCACGAACTCGTCATGCACACAATTCAAACAATCATCCAGACTTGCGCGTGAAATTACGGGCCTTTTGTTTAGCGAAAACACATTTAAGGCGGACTCAGAAATCAAAAAACTGAATTCGCTAATCCAACTGTCGTTCTATACAGCTCACCCAGCGCCAGAAATTGGAACGCCTCAATTTAAAGTACGCGTGACGATTTCTAACAATAGCACCATTAATATAAGAATAGATAAACCTGACGACCAAGATCTTACGGACTATATCTATACGATGTGCCGCGAATACTATAATTTAATCGATGTAAAACAAAACTGGACAATGTCTGTTTTTATCATTCGCAGAGACTGGAACCTCGAAAAGTTTTCTTATCCAACAGAGTATGGTGTTGAGTATGGAATCGCTATTAAAGAGTTTAGTAAAAATGCAGGTACAGTCGTGAATGGATTTAATTCCTATCTGACATGCGAAAAACGACTGATGGCTAAAATTCAAGAATTCGCATTGTAGTTTAATTTTCGTCGTCCCAGCGATCGATAGGAAACAATTGTGTATTGATTTTATATACGGTGTCCGCATCGCCAGTTGACATTATTTTATGAACCTTCTGCAAAAACTTTCTAATTTCAATTTTTACCTTTTCCAGTTGTCGAGAGTTTCCATTAAAAACTAGCGATGTCATGTCCCGTTTTTCAACTGGAATTTCACGGATTGCTTTTTCGGCAATAGCTAAACCGTCTAAATGAGCTTTGCGAACACTTTCACTCGGAATGCCATCCGTAGTCTGCCATGAATTCGTAGTCACGATGTAGCCAGTCTCGATCTTTTTTAAAAAACCCCAACGCAAAAGATAGTCTATTGATTTCTTCACCTTTGGCTGAGGTAGCCCTAGGCGTTCGGAAAGCTCAGGAACCGTTTTAGGAGAGAAATCAAGTTCTAAAAGATTAAGAATGGCAAAGTAGTACCAGTTCTCTATGAGAGGCGCAGCATCTCCTGTGAGAAGAGTAATTTTCCGAGTTAGATCTCGTTCAATCAGTCCTGCAAACCGCTGACGCTGTTCTTTTTCAAGTACTAGTTTTTCCAGAATTTTTTTGCCGACCTGCGGGGAAAGTGGTCGTTTCATGTTAATCAAGTCAGAGAGTGATCCAAAGCCCACGCCTATTTTACGCGAATAGGCCCGCAACGAATACCGAGGGTTCTTGCGCTTAATTTCCGATAGATCGTGCTTAATAACCGAGATTAACTCTTTCTTCCACATGGTAGGCTTTTATTCGCTCATGTGACAGATTTTTTCAATCAGATTTTACTAAGAATTAACGCCTTCTCTTATATCGAACGTGTTATCCAAATAAAGAAGGGAATCTTTGGAAACAGATAAAGATTCCACGGCGGTGAAAAATCCTTCGCTCATTGTTTTTAGGTAAAACAACACATCTGGAAAGATATTTTTATCTAAGGTTATCGATTTTTGATAACGACACGAGTTCTGGTCTAAAAGAGTTTGTCTATCAATCGGACCAGCTTTAGTTTTTAGAAAATCTAAAAGTTTGCGGCAGCGTTCAAAGAATATGACGCGCTCACCTTCGGCGGGTTCAAGATTTAGTTTTTCTACAATTTCAAGAAGCATTTTTTCCGAGGTGCTATACTTACCATTCATGATTTTAGAAACAGTGGACGGGCTAATTTTAAGGTCTCGAGCCATAGCTCGCAGCGAGTAACTGACATTCTTAGACTTTCTTGCCTCTAACGTAGCCTTTAATACGTTCTCTAAACTGTATTTTAAATCGCGTGCACTCATGAATCCCCCCGACCCAAAAAAATAAATATTATGTATTCATTCAGCGCCAGTATTTATCGACTCGCCCGTTATTTCTACAAAGTTCCGTTTCCAAAACAGGAATTGTGTTCCCGCGATTTTTGGAACAGAAAAACTTAAGATTTAGGGAAAGTAGTTGCAGTTGCCATATAACAAAAAGGTCCAGCCCCCCTATCTAATCAAAAATCAATCCAATAGAATCAGCGATATGAGCACTACAAAATTGAATTGGTTAATCAAAGGTACAAGTTTAGCCCGCGTCCCCCTCCTTGCGTTTTGCAATCCAAAACTCTTGAGCGTTGACCCCGCCGCAAAAGTCGAACTTCCCCTCAATTTTGTTACAAAAAATCACTTTCGTACGATGTACTTCGGTGCCTTAGCTATGGGCGCAGAACTTTCAGTAGCCACGCCCATTCTAGAAGCCATGTTCATCCAAAAAAAACCAATCTCGTTTATCTTCAAAGATTTCAAATGTGAATTCCTAAAACGCGCGGATACGTCAGTAGTTTTTGAATTTTCTGACGTAGAGGAAAGTCGCCATGCCGTAGAAGAGGCCCTTCGTTCAGGCGAAAGATTAAATAAAACATTCAAAGGCAAAGCCTACTCTACCAAAGACTCTGCAAATATTTTTATGACCTATGAAATTACGATTTCATTAAAACGAACCCGCTAAACTAAAGTATTCTCAAAAGAGCATAGTGTCTAATTTTGATACAGCTGAGTAGCCCAAATCTGGCATTAGTGATTTAAACCATCGCCGTAAGTGGAAAATGTTGAACTCATTTGGCCTCAACTTAGCATTGCTTACGGCAGTATGCATACGACAACACAAAGATTAGTCTCTATGTTACCTACACTTTATAGGTTTTTTGGGCCTCAAACGGCCCGGATAGTCTTATGCGCTCTCGTGTTGATTTCGTCACCTGTTATCGCTTTTCAATTAGGTGGTGAACACGATGTGTTCGTCGCTACCCACCAAGCGTGCAAAGCATTTAGGGTTGATCTGGCTCAGAAGGGGTATCATACCTATAACATCAAAGGCGCCAATCAATTTAATATCTACATAAAAAATATTTTTGAAGAAGCCTCCGGGGGACAGCAAAGTCAAACGTTGTCTAATCTTTTACGACATCATTCATTTAACTCTGCCCTAGAGGTCTGCTACCCACGCAATCAAAATAATAAAGACCTTTTTATCAAGAATATGACTCGTGTACAGGACGGTGGTACCATTCAACGTCAGGCCGTCGATATCGCCTTATTTGCAGTAGGCGTTATTCCCATGGTAAAAATCGTTCAGTTTCTGAAAACCGCCCACTCGACTGGATTAATCATCTATAACACGATGGAAGCGGCTGTTTTGTCTTTTGCACTCGGCCCTGTTGTCAAAGACCTCTCTGAGAGAGGTTACAAGATATTTATATCTCGATTTGTCGATCCCAAAGAGGGAGCGACTCAAAATATTGTCACGGTCCCGGCCATTGAAGAAAATTCTTATTTCGATTACTCAGCGATGAGACAAGAGAACCTGGCTATGCTGCTCGAGAGTAAAAAAATCATTCAAGAAAAACTGAGCGCCATAAAGTCACCCAACGACAACCGCTTGTCAGCTCTGACTGCGCAGTTAGCGTCCGTAGATCACCAAATTAATGAACTAAGAAACGAAATAATTCAAAATAGGAGAAATTATGAAACTACAAATCAATAAAACATGGAAAATAGCCATTGCTAGCATTTTGGTTTTAACATCAATAAATGGGTACAGCCAGAATCAGATTTCTAGCGTCCAACTATCTGATTCTTGCGCCGCTGCTGTTGAAGCGAAGGCCGCTATCGGATTAAACTACTCGGAATTGTTGACTCGATCTTGCAGCGTTAATGAAATTAAATTAATGGCGTCTGGAACCGGAATGTTTAAACAACAAATCATTTCCATTCAATCCCAACTCGCTAAAAGTAGTTCTGAAAAGCCATCCGAGTTTACCACGTTCGTTGCCAACAATGACATCGGTTCTAAACTCATCATGGCGGGTTCGGCTTCGATGGTTGGAGGCGCCTTCGTTATTATGGGCGCCTATAAAGGCACGGACGAGAGTTTAGATGCTAATACGGCAAGAGAACGAGCAAAAGTTGCTCGAGCAGAAAGACAAATGAAAGTCGCCGCTCAGACACTTTGGCTTGGACCGGCTCTAATCGCTCTTGGCTTTGTCACAGGAACAGCCGCATCGAATGAAATAAAGACATACGCTGTGAAAAAGCAGGACGAAAGAAATCTAAAAGCCTATTTAGCGGATTTACAAGCTCGTGTGGAAACGATTCAAACATTGAATACTCGTTTGAGTGTAAATCAATAATATATCCTAAAAGGAACTGATATTACGTCGGTTCCTTTTTCAATTTTCGTTTTTTTAATATTGCCAATTTTCAATTTCATTGGTTTCGGGATAAGTGTGTCCTGCTAATCTAAAATTTTTTAAATTTTTTGGAGCAATGGCGACTTCAACTCTATAGTACAATGGAATGTCTGGCAATTCGCTAGTATATATATTAAGCATCTTTTCGATGATTGTTTTTTGGCCGGCTAGGTCCGCAGTTTGGGACAGATTTTTGTTAAATCTGTCCCATTCTAAACTCTTCCACCCTCCAAAATTGAATCCAGACCAACTGTTGCTCTCATCCGGTATATTTGAATTTGAAAGATAACCATATGGTGTAGTTTCCGGCGCTACATGCCAAGCGTGCATAATCATACCTTTAAACAATCGTTTTTTTGCGATCTCGCCGAATAAAGTACGAGCTGGGTAGTTTTTGATTTGCACGTCAACTCCCAGTTTTTGCCATTCACTTTTTAGATAAACCTCAATATTTTCGCGAGTAGAGTTTCCTGTAGTAGTGCTTAGCTCAAATGCAAGCTTTTCGCCATTTTGATATCGAAACCCATCGTTTTCCTTTTTCCAACCGGCTTGTTCTAACAACTTTTCTGCCCGTTTGAAATCGTACGGGTACGTTTTTACTTTTTTCAAATTTTTTGGAAACCAACGGCACAATCTTGGATGATAAAACTCTGCTACCTGCTGTTTACCCGAAAAAAAATTTTTAACTATAGCTTGGCGGTCAATAGACAAGATAAGTGCCTCTCGTACATGTATATCCTTAAATATCGGGTGATCTAAATTGAAGGACAAATGCTCAAAAGACGTCCCTTCCTTAAATACCACTTTATGGTTCATGCCCCTATCTGAAGTCCATCTTTTATCAAAATCCAAAGCTTGATCGAAGGTAATTCCAATGGGAGCAACCACATCCAGCGTTCCACTTTTTATATGACTTTCGAACGAGTTACTATTTGGAATGACCTTTAAAATTACTTTAGAAAAATAGGCAGGCCTGTGGAAGAACTTGTTTTGTTCAAGAACGATGTGGCTGCCAGGTTTTATTTCAATCACCCTAAATGGACCGCTATAAGCTGCCCTACCGGCATTCTCAATCGAATAGATATTTTTATTAGAATACCCTATTTTAGAGTCTTTCGTTGAGTTGTAATAGTTTTTATCCAAGTGAGAAGGCAAAGGAAAAAAATCAGGCAGCTGATAAAAGTTCCAAGATTTTTTTGCATAAATAAAATAACATTCCTTTGGTTTTTTCTCAAATGTTTCGATTCGATCAATATTGTTAAAAATGTCTTTATTTGCAATTTGGATATTTGGGTTTTTTCCAACTTCTAGTGAGTATTGAAAATCAGAGCATATTACTGGTTTTCCATCGCTCCAGTTTGCATCCGTACGAATTTTCCAAAGCGCTTTGGTTTTTAATATTCCATTTTCCTTAACAACCGACACATTCTTTCCGCTAGGAATTTCAGCGGCCAACATAGCTGTCCATTTCGCGGCAGCGTCTAGAGTTACCAAAGGCCGATTAATCATGTTTTGCAAATATCGAGATGCGCCCATGGCCATCATATGGGGATGAAGGCTTTCAAATTCCTGGCTAGTACCAATGACTAAAGTATCTTTCTTTTTTAAATCTTCCGCATTAACTAAAGAAAAAATAAATATAAGTAAAAATGAAACTTTCATAAAAATCCCCTTCAAAATTCTTTAGTTTTGCTAACAATACCAAAATATTTAAAAAGATAATGGTCATCTATTTTACCTCAAATGTCGACGCCAAGTTTTGTGTCAAATTCTTAGTCATTTGCCCACGCTCTGAGTGCGTTATTTATTAGTTCGCTACGGTACTCTCCTTGCAAAGCCTTAGCGGGCATCAATAGAGCAGCCCTATAGGAATTTATGAATCGACGTACGCTTTTAAAAAATTCAGGAAACATGAGCTTACTTTGGGGACTCAATGGATTGACCCTGCTTGAATCCATTTTTATGTCCCGTGTACAGGCCGCTACAGGTTGGGATATTCATTCCTTGATCAGGCAGCTGGGACCTGAGGACGCACTTATCCTAATACCGACTCATGAACTTTATTCGCGATTCAATCAGGAATTTAATCTGCGAACGGCCAAACTTCCTGCCGTCAGGATCTTGGTTAAAAACCCTCAAGCCATAGTCACCAGTCTGCAATGGTTAAAACAAGAAAACATTCCGTTCTCTATTCGATGTGGAGGTCATTCCTTTGAGGGATTGTCGCAAAGCCACTCGGTCGTGATTGATACCCGTTTAATGAACCGGGTCGACGTCGACCTCGATCAACACACAGTGAATGTCGGCGGCGGAGCCTCACTGGGACAAATATATAATGCTATTTCTCCTTTGGGATTTGCGTATCCTGGCGGCACATGCCCAAATGTAGGTGTCTCTGGCCACTTACTTGGAGGCGGATATGGTTTGCTAGCTCGTAGTTTTGGCCTTGCCTGTGATAGTTTACTTTCAGCCGAGATCGTCACTGCGGATGGCCGAATCGAAGTTGTCAGTGAAGACAGAAATCCAGATCTATTCTGGGCACTCAAAGGCGGTGGCGGCGGCAGTTTTGGCGTCGTTACGCGTTTTACCTTAAAAATTTATCCTCTACCGAAAGTTTCCATTTTCAGTATGTCTTGGAATTTACCAAAAAATAAAGCCGCCACTATTTTTAATAATTGGCAAGCTTGGATTGCTGAAGCACCAAGCGAAATTACCAGTCTTTTTCGATTTAATAAAAATCCAGATGGTACCTTTTATTTGCGCACGGTAGGACAATGTATAAAAAGCGAAACTTGGCTGCAAACTGAACTTCGTAATTTGCAAATGGCCTCACCCCAACGCCAAAGCACAAAGACTCTGAGTTTTACGGATGCTGCTTCCAACTTTGCGGGTAAACAAGACTATGTGAGTGTCTACATGAAGGGAAAATCGGATTACATTTATAATGAAATATCTGAAATTGGAATTAATGTCGCCCTTGCTGGCATAGACCAGGGATCAGCTGGCGCCGTCGGATTAGCCTTTGATGGTTATGGTGGCAAAATAGCTCAAGTGAGCGAAACGGAATCGGCCTTTGTTCATAGAAATGCTCATAGTGTTTTGCAATATTTTTGTCAGTGGCAAAACCCAGCGGCGTCACAAAGCCGAATGGCCCACGTGCGAGCGGTCCACAAAAGTCTGCGTCCATACGTGTCTGGATTTTCGTATGTAAACTATTGCGACACCGATATTTCCAACTGGGCGCATGCCTATTGGGGCCAAAACTTAGAACGCCTTATAGACGTCAAGACTAAATGGGATCCGGAAAATTTCTTCAAGCATGCTCAAAGCATTCCGGTGCGAGGCTAGCTATGACGGCCCTACTGATTTTTGTACTTTGTCTTTCAAGCGCGACCCTAGCGCAAACATACTTGCGCTTAGTTTCACCAGCCGTTAATCAGTTGAAAACTAACAACCCAATTCGTGTTGATACAGAACTTAATGGGAATTTTTTAAAAGTTCACTTTGATGTGCAAGCAAAAGAAATAAATGGTAAACCTATCTTTACAGCTAAGGACTACCCCTTTCAATTTGACGTAGTCGAATTGTTTTTAGCCGTCGGCGAATCCACTTACCCCTATTACGAATTTGAAGTGACTCCGTTTGATCAAACCTTTGTGGTCCGAATCGACTCGCCTAAAAAATTTATAAACAATGTACCGGTTGAATGGCATCATTCGGCCGAACTCACGCCCTACGGTTGGACCGTCACGATGATAGTTGATTTAGGGAAACTGGGCTGGGGCGGTGACCCTGCCAAGATAAAAGGAAATTTATACGCGATCCAAGGCAAAGTCCCAAATCGCCATTTCTGGAGCTTGTCGTTACCAAAAATGAAAAAGGCGAACTTTCATTCGCCTCAATATTTTCAAAATTTAATTAATTAACTGCCTAGCGCATTAACGTGAGGCGAATTGCCAATCAAACAACGTATTGATCGATTTTCCATTTAAAGAACGTACGTGTAATAAATAACGTCCGGCTCTTGCCATCGGAATATAGGTAGAATACTCAAATGGAAAACTACCATGAATACAATTTGCATAAGTCGGTAACAATTCTGCGATAGGCTGAATAGTAAGAACGTTTTCATTTACGTTAGAGACCACTCTTTTTACCGACATACACGAATTTGTAAATACGCCAGATAAAGTTAGAGCCAGCTTACCGCCCACGTTTTTAACGTACGCTTGCGAAACAGGCGCATAGAGATAATCGTCAGGTGTATTGGTACGCGCAACGTTTACATTTAAGCGACCAAGTGGGCGACCATTTCCCTGAACCACTTGATAGTTACCCGGAGGTACAATTCCGAAATTTACAACTTCATCATGCGGAACAGTCACATCCAAACACGGGCCAGAATAGCGATATTCATACGCTGTAACTGAAATAGTTTTTGCACCTTGGTTGACATTAACGCGAGTGCCTGCTGATCGAGAGCATGTATCTCGGTAGACACCTTCAACTACCATTTGTACATGGTCGTTTGAATCAAAACCACTTGGGATATACCCAGTGTTCATTGCCGATGCTTTTAGCACTGGATCGTTTTGTGCCCAAACGCTAACAGCGAAACAAAAAATAAGAGCCACTTTTTTCATCATACTTCCCCCTTGGAAATAAATTCGAATTGATTTGTTGTGAACGAGGCTTAACATAAGCAGATTAAATGCCAACTCTCATAACTCGATAATTACGTCTAACGACTTTTAAACGAGACAAAATAACATTTCAACGTGACAACTTGACACGAGACACTGATGAGCACCGCATAATTTAACATTTTATGTTTGGCCCTTTCGTTGCTTTGATCCTTTTGATCTAATAAAAAAAAGGACTCTTATGAAAACAATGAAAGCCGCCGTATTCGTTCGCCCCGGAAAAATTGAACTTCAAGAAAAACCGATTCCCTCTGTCGGGCCGACCGATGCACTTTTAAAAATTTCAACGACAACGATTTGCGGCACAGATGTGCATATATTAAAAGGTGAATATCCAGTTCGCCCTGGTTTAACCATTGGCCATGAACCTGTTGGAACGATTGCTGCGGTTGGCAGCGCAGTGACGGGATACGAAATTGGTCAGAGGGTTATCGTTGGAGCTATCACTCCCTGTGGCCAATGCAGTCCCTGTTTAGATAGTCAGCATTCTCAATGTGGCGGCCATGCCATGGGGGGCTGGAAATTCGGGAATAGTATCGATGGTTGTCAGGCCGAATATGTTCTGGTGCCAAATGCCATGGCTAATCTAACCCCCATTCCCAGTGTTTTGACGGACGAGCAAGTTTTAATGTGCCCCGATATCATGAGTACCGGTTTTAGCGGCGCCGAAAGTGGACACATTAGAATTGGTGACACCGTCGCCGTTTTTGCCCAAGGTCCCATCGGCCTATGCGCAACCGCAGGTGCTAAACTTAAAGGCGCCAGTGAAATCTTCGCCATCGATAGCATCAATGGTCGCCTAGAAATTTCAAAAACGTTAGGCGCAACAAAAGTCATCAATTTTAAAACTCACGACCCAGTCCAAGTAATTATGGAGGCCACTCACGGCCGTGGGGTGGATGTTGCTATTGAAGCATTAGGAACGCAAAGCACATTTGAATCCTGCTTACGTGTATTACGGCCAGGAGGAACTCTTTCAAGCTTAGGAGTTTATTCCGGAAAATTGACGCTTCCATTGGACGCCTTCGCGGCGGGCTTAGGTGATCACAAAATTGTAACCACACTCTGCCCAGGAGGCAAAGAGCGCATGCGAAGACTACTAAATGTGGTGGCCGCAGGAAGCGTGGATTTAAAACCGCTTGTTACTCACCGATTCAAACTCGACGATATTGAAAAAGCCTACGATCTATTTGCTAACCAACGAGACGGCGTCTTAAAAGTCGCTATCACACCCTAAATAAGGAGAAGACACTATGAGTTCGTTAAACATTCCAGTTGAAGAGTTTACTACGCCCGACCCTATCACTGCCATCGAAACAACGCCGATCAGTGATATTGTGAAGCTAATGAAAGAGCATGGCGTTCGGCACCTACCTATACTTCGAAATGGTGTTGCCGTTGGAATCATCAGCGATCGAGACGCCCAAGTTATCGCGGGTCTTTCTGTACGTGAAAAAATTCAGATACAGGCCTCGGATATAATGGTTGCGAACCCAGTTACCGTCAGTGCGCAGGACAGTTTAGAGGACGTCGCCTTTTTGATGTCTCAGAAAAAAATCGGGAGTGTTCTTGTTACCGACGATAGCGATTCGTTGCTAGGTATTTTCACAGTGACTGACGCGCTCAATGCGTTAATCGAAATTGTTCGAGCAAAGACTTAACTTGTCACTTTCGTCTTAATTTTATACAGACCTGGCACTACTCTGCGCCATAAAACGAATCTTCTATTTTTAGTTTGATTTTATTCGCCATTAGCTTAGCCTTTTTAGTTGAAATAGCTCTTTTATAAAAGAGCTAAATGACTTATTATTAAACCTAATCCTTAGAGTCGTCGATTCTAAGGGTTAAAACCAAAACATATTTGTAAGAGACTTATTATAGGCTTCTTGCAGAAAAAAGGAGTACCCATGTCGTCAGATCAGTCTGGATCTACACCCCGTTCGCGCGCCTTAGCTGCCGCAAGTTCTCAGCTACCAGCAAAAATAACCCGACCAAATAGTGAAAATGCCCCAGTATCAGAGTTCTTTGGTTGCAACACATTTGGCTTAGCTCAAATGCGTGAAAAATTGCCTAAAGACTCTTACCAAAGTTTACTTAAAACGTTAGATCATGGAAAAAAACTACCAAAAGAAACGGCGGAAGCCATTGCCTCGGCAGTTAAAGAATGGTCTGTATCTAAAGGCGTAACTCACTTCTGTCACTGGTTCCAACCGATGACAGGTTTGAGCGCTGAAAAACATGATGCGTTCATTACGATTCAATCGACTCATCATTCAGAACTTCGCGTGATCGAGCGTTTCACTGGCTCGCAATTAATTCAAGGTGAACCGGATGCATCAAGCTTTCCATCGGGCGGAACGCGTTCGACATTTGAAGCTCGTGGTTATACTACTTGGGATCCATCATCTCCGCTTTTCATCATTGAAGATGAAGCGAGCAAAACTCTGTGTATCCCTACTGTATTCTTTGGTTACCATGGCCAAGCGCTTGACTGCAAAACGCCTCTGTTAAGATCAGTGGATTCACTAAGCAGTGAAGCGTGTGAGTTCTTAAAATTAATCGGTGATGTCGATGCGAAACAAGTGAATGCTACTCTTGGCGCCGAACAAGAGTACTTCTTGATCGACAAAAACTTTGTTTCCCTACGCCCCGACTTGTTAATGACAGGTCGTACTTTGCTTGGTTCACCGTCGACTCGCGGTCAGCAACTAGAAGATCACTACTTTGGATCTATCCCATCTCGCGCGAAAAGCTTTATGCAAGACGTGGAATACGAATTATTCAAATTAGGTATCCCAGCAAAAACTCGTCATAACGAAGTGGCACCAAGTCAATTTGAGCTTGCGCCTATTTTCGAAGATGTGAACATTTCATCTGACCACAACACCTTGACGATGGAAGTTTTAAAACGTGTGGCTCTTAAGCACAACTTCGTATGCTTGCTACATGAAAAACCCTTCGCAGGTATCAACGGCAGCGGTAAGCATAACAACTGGTCTTTATCGAACGACAAAGGCGAGAACTTACTTGAGCCAGGGACAACGCCTCACCAAAATTTACGTTTCTTAGCGGTTCTAGCCGTAGTCTTAAAAGCAGTAAATGACAACGCAGCGGTTCTGCGTGCCACGATTGCTAATCCTGGCAACGATCATCGTTTAGGTGCGAATGAAGCTCCTCCGGCTATCATTTCTGTGTTCTTGGGTTCAATGTTAGAGAAAATCTGCAACGATATTGAAGAAGGAAAATCAGCGAAAGCCACAGAACAATCGATTATCGATTTAGGTGTTGGAAAAATCCCTAATATTTCAAAAGACTACACGGATCGCAATCGTACCTCTCCGTTTGCATTCACTGGAAACAAGTTTGAATTCCGCGCAGTTGGTTCATCTGCGATCGTATCGGTTCCAATGACCTACTTAAACGCTGCAGTTGCTAGCACATTCCGTCATGCTTCGGGGATTCTAAAAGACTTACTAAAAACAAAATCAAACCGTGATGAAGCCATCATGGACATGATTCGTATGTACTTAAAAGAATCTAAAAAAGTACGTTTCGATGGAAATGGTTACTCACAAGAATGGCGCGACGAAGCCGCATCTCGTGGTTTACCAATTTTAAAATCAACGGCAGATGCGATTGAAGTTTACAAGGACACTAAAAAAACAGCGTTCTTAACGGAAATGAAAGTTCTATCATCTGAAGAAATCATGTCTCGTTACCACATCAGCGTTGAACGTTATGTGAAAACAATCGATATCGAAATCGACACGTTGTTAGAAATGACTCAAACGATCGTTATTCCAGCCGTTGAAAAACAATTGATGGCATTATCAACGACTCATCAAAATATTGTTTCATCGACACTTAAAAAACATCACGCCGCTCGCACGCAAAAACTAGAAGCGACATTTGAATCTATCTTGAGTCTTCAAGACGAACTGATTCGCCTAGCAGAAGCTACAAGCAGCATCCACGACGAATCTACTCGAATGAAAAAATTAGCACACGAAGTACAACCATTAAGTTTCAGACTACGCGAAGCCTGCGACCAAGCAGAGCGCCTAGTATCTGATGAATTATGGCCACTACCGAAGTATCGTGAAATGCTATTCGCGGCGTCGTTATCGTAGCTTTTTTAGATAGTTGAAAATGACACGTCCCCTAGCGCAATGCTGGGGGACAAAATGAACATGGATTCAACAGGCTTAGGTTTTTATAAAGCCTGATGACTGCAGCAGAAGAGTTTTGTTCATATAAGCAAATTCTTAATTTTACCTACAGTATTAGGCACTATGATGATAGAGCCTTAATCTATCAATAGAGGTCGCTCAATTAAGGGTTTTTAGTCTGGGAGGATTAGATAATCCATTTCCAAATAGCACCGCTTTCTTCCCACTTCCGTTCGGAAGTAAATTGCAAAACCAGATAGTACAAAGAAAGAAATGCGTCATCGAAAATAAACTTGACGTGGTTTTCGCATGCTCACCACAGGCTTATTTAGCAAATTTTCTCAAACACGAACTCGACCACTAAAAGAAAAAATGAATGCAGCAGAAACCAGCCTGACAGAATTAATGACCTCTTGTCTGGCAGACTCGTATCTTCAAAACAAACAAAGAACTCTCTAAAACAGAGACTTTAAAACCCGTGGTATATTGTTCGAAATTATTCGAGGTATCCAATGTCTACACCATCCGTTCTAATAGGGCTTACGAACTTAACTCTTGATAAACATCTACAGGAACTCATCACGAGTGAGCGCGAGATTTTGACAGAGATAATTACCTACATTCGCGAAGTCGATTGTCGCAAAATGTTTCTCTCCTTTGGGTATCCGAGTTTGTTTGAATACTTGACTCGGCGTATGGGCTACTCAAATGCTAGTGCTCAGCGCCGCATTGATGCCGCCAGACTCACTCGTAATGTTCCGGAGGTGTTGACCCATTTAGAATCTGGTGAGATCAATTTATCGCAAATTTCTATTATGGCCCTAGCCATCCGTCAGATCGGCAAGAATTCGCATACAGTGGATACTGAAATCAAAGAGCATTTGGTAAACTCAATCGCCGGGAAAGATCTCAAACAAACCGAGATTATTATTAGCAAAACCTTGAATCTTCAAATTCATGAAGGCACAAAAGCTAGACATCAAAAAGATGAGTCCGTGCGCTTTGAGTTAACCCTTACCAAAGAACAGTGGAAAAAACTTAACCAGACACGAGATATCCTATCAACTTCACTTCCGAATGGAAGTAACCGGAATAATCTTATTGAATACCTATGTGATGGAGTCATATCTAAAAAAGCCAAAGCAGCATGTAAAAAAGCTCAAGCTCCAAAGACTTCCCGTGCAAAACCAACAAAGTCAGATGCGAAAATTAAGCGGCACCAACCAACCCCCGCTAGAGAGTCCATCCCCAAATCAATTCAGCGCGAAGTTTTCGCGAGGGACAAATGCAGCCAATTTCAAAGCAAAATAACGGGACATAAATGCTCATCAACTTGGAATCTAACCCTTGATCACATTCAGCCCGTATGGGCCGGTGGTGGAAATTCGGCCGACAATCTAAGAGTTTTCTGTGCTAGTCATAACGCTGAAGTCTATCGAGAGCAAACCGGAACTCGTTACGTTTAACTTTTGGTTCTCATTGCGAATTAAAAGTCCTCGCATTTTTTAGCGCCAACCACAACCTTAGCACCCAAAGGAATTGTCGCAGCAGACACAGACTCGCAACGCGGCTGACCCGCTTCAAAGTGCACAGCCATCTCAAAGCCGGCGTTCTTCCAGGCGATCAGTTTGGTTTCCATCTCTAGGCTGTAGAAACCCGACATGGACTCCCAATGACATTTGTTCATTGGAACCATTTCTTGATCGTTAATAGGATCTGTTAAGCTACGTTGAATCGACGCTGCCAATTGTTTTCTATATAAATTGCCTTGAATGTAACTGGCTCGTTCTCGACATTGACTTGAAAAACCGTTCTCGTGAACGCAGCTGTAGTATTCAATTGAATACAGGGGCGTAAATGAATCTGGAGTGAATGTCGCATCCGGTTGACCATAGCAAAATAGATAGCGAGCTTCTCTTGGCTCTAACCCAAAGTACGTTTCGAAATCATCAGAATATGGGGGGCTGTACCACAAGCCGCCAAATAAACGTTCAAGATGTTTCTTGTCGTTGCTCATCCATTTAGCGATGTTCTGCTGCTGACGAGGTGTCATGGCTGAATCTGGATACATAGTCTTGTTCGCTTGATTTAAATATTTCAAAATATCAGCATACGAAGGTGCTCGGTAGTTTTTTGGATCCGACTTGTTTGTAATCGCACAACCCAATTCCATGATCTTCAGTAACTGAGTCGCTTTCTCTGATAAAGGAATCGCAAGAGGACGCTGAGTAATTTGACACGATAAACACGAAACGACCGCATGCGGATCTTTTGTACATTCACCCCGTTTGTATACTACGGGATAAACAGGGCCCGTGTCGGGATCGATAACAACCGGATCTTCTGGCTTGGGATTCCCAACATCCGTATTTCCGTCGGGATTACGCGTAATTTCATTGCCTGGTGCCGCAGCATTTCCGGAATCAAGATCATCGGCGCGAAACTTAAATTCATTCATGCAACCGCTTAGAAATACTATGGAACTTAAAGATATAAAGATTAACTTTTTCATACTCCTATTGTCGTATTTCTTTTAGAAAACTTGAACTAGATGACAGGCCAGAATAACGACTCTATATTTTTCAAAGCCCCCCAATTGGAGAGAAAAAAAATGGCACAACGATATCTTGTCCTGGCCGCCACCGTTTTATGTTTAGTAATTGCCTACACGGCGCAGCTACATAGCCGGGAAGACAGAGTACTCAAAGCTCCCCTTCAGTTTCGCAAAACTATTTTGGACGTCCATTCGCACCTAGCCTGCCTGAATAATCCGGGTTGTTATATTCGCCCTGGCTTCAAAGATTCTTTCAAATTTAAAATGTACATGAAGGCTTCGGGACTTGAGTCCACAGACCTTGATCGATGGGATGCTGACGACGTTATGGTCAATGCTTATGTCAAACGCCTGAACGAATCAGAACTATATAATGGCGCCATCGTGTACGCGCTGGATGGTTACTATGACCAGAACGGAATTTTAGATAAGGACAAAACGGATATTTTAGTTCCCAATAGCTATATCTACAACGTCAGTCAAAAAGCTCGCAATCTGTATTTCGGCGCCAGCATCAACCCAAACAAAAAAGATGCATTGGACGAACTGGAACTCGTGCACAGTCAAGGCGCTAAGCTTATCAAATGGATCCCATGCATTATGGGTATCGATTTAAAAAATCCACCACCACACGTAGATAAATTTTTAGATCGCATGAAAGAACTTAACATGCCTCTAGTCACGCATGTCGGTGGGGAAAACACATTCTCGTGGGCAGATGAAAAACTATGTGACCCAAGAAATATTGAAACGGTTTTAAACAAAGGTATTACTGTAATTGCCGCTCACGCCGCCATCTCTGGAAAATTTGATCAGAAACCTGGTTTCACGTATCTGCTCGATCTGGTTCAGAAGTATCCCAATCTTTATGTTGATAACTCTGCCGGACTTTTTGTTAACCGCATGGGTTTCTTTAAAAAAGTTTTCTTAAATAATTTCCAAGGACGCGTGCTACAAGGCACCGACTACCCGCTGAGTTATGTGGGATTCGCTGGATTTCAAGCCATCAGCTTGAGTCAGTTCAAAAACGAGATGAACTCGTTTTGGTACCAGTACGCAAAAAGAACCAAAAACATTCATGATCTTGAAGCTGCAATCAAAATTGGCTTAGGAACTACGTTGGACGACATAAAAATGAGCTACGAAATTTTTGGAATTCCTTATAAGTCGCAAAACCAGTAGCTATAACCTAGGTCTAGCTATTCACGTTACGAAAAATAGTCATTAACCAATGGCCAGCAAAGCATTAAACTAAGCCAATGAAGTCTGTGGGCATAGACATTGGTTCCTATTGTGTAAAAGTGATGGAGATAAACTCTTCATCAAAGGGTTTTCAACTAGTTCACTTTTATACCCATGAACTGACCATGAAACCAAATACCGATACTCACTTTGAAGTGATTGAGTTCCTGCGTGGTTTGGTTAGTAAATACGATTTAACTCAAACACAATTCGTAGTTGGTGTTCGCCAAGATAAAGTGGCCGTTCGTCAGAAGACGTTTCCATTTGTTGAGCGCAATAAGATCGCGCGAACATTGCCTCTGGAACTTGAAGACGAAATTCCATTCTCTGTTGAAAACGCTGTTTTTGATTTCAAAATGCAAAGCATATCACCGCCAACCGCGGATATCTTGGCTTTCTCTGTAAAGAAAGAAGAAATTGCGCGTATCGTTCAAGTCATGAAGGAATGCAATATCCAGATTGATATCGTTTCTAACGAAGGCAGCGCCTTTGCGAATCTTGTCGAAAAATGGAACGAACCTGTTACGCAAAAACTTGCAACAACAGCTCCGAATGTTGTTTTAGAAGAAATCACTCAAATCGTTTCTAAAAAAGTGACTTTAGCTTTAAACATGGGGCACTCGCACACACTCGTTTCCGTTTTTGATGCAGGAAAGTTAATTGCTGTACGCACAATTCTTTGGGGCGGACGCTATATAGGCGAAGCGATTGCAAAAAAATATAATTTACCACTCTCAGAAGCACATAAAGAACTAGAAAGCAAAGGCTTCATCCTGACTAAAAAACAAGAATTGTCTCCGGAATCAAAGGCCTTTTCAGATTTGATTTCTCGAGGCGTTCGCGACTTTATCCGTGATTTGCAAATCTCGATTCTTGAAATCAAAGCTGAGCACGGTTGTGAAATTGGAAAAATTGAAATCACGGGCGGTATGAGTTTGATTCAGGGCATGGCACCTTATTTGACTCAGCACTTAGAAGTTCCGTGCAATCGCATGAATGTTTTAGATTCTTACGGTCAAATTTATTTTGAAAAAAGCGATTTAAATGATGTTCGTTGCGGTATTTCACTTGGTTTAGCTATCGAAGGCTTAAAGAAACCACGTAATCCCGCAATTAACTTCCTTAAAGACGAATTCGCTGTAAAAGACACGCGCCTTCAGGAATTCTGGGGTAGCTGGTCAACGACGTTGCAAATTATGTTCTCTATTTTTGTTCTTTTGTTTGTTTGGTCTATGTTACGTGTTGATTTTTCAGACGTTTTGAATACCGATGTGAGCGCAAAACTAAAAGTGGCCGCACGTGATGCTTTGGGGTTATCTGGTAAAACTTCGGGATCCGCCAATATTGCCAAGGCTCTGAAGGCAAACAAGGTAACCGTTTCCGATTTCAAATCGGCCGAAGTGTATTATCAAATGAACTCGGCAGTGGAAATTTTAAAGAAACTTTCAGACACTCTACCATCGAAAATTAGCACGCAAATCGACATCGTTCGTTTTCAAGTCCTAGATCAGGGCATGGTTGTAGAAGGTTACGTACAAAATGCGCAACAACGTGAGCAGGTCTTCGAATCGTTAAAAATGTTAGCGATTAACGAAGCCGTCCAACGCAACCCAGGTAATTTACCCGCATTTGGAACCAAAGTGCCATTTTCATTTTCGTTGAACGTTGATCGTGGAATCAAAAAAGTAGGAAGAGATAACTAATGGCTTTTGAAGACTTAAGAGAAAATCTTAAAAATCAATTCGTGCAATTAGGCGAACGCATTACTAATTCACGTTTGTATAGCATCTTAAGTGAACGCTACGAAAACCTAAATTCAAATCAGCAACGGCTTGTTAAAATTGTTTCTTTTCTATTGGCGGTCGGATTATTTGTATATTTCCCAATGGATTACTTCATGGTTTCCTTCGAAAATGAAACGGCGTTCGAAGACAAACGTAAGACGATCAAAGATATCGTGAAATCGGAACGTGAAGTCAGCGCCCTACCCGATATTCCTCGACCTTTACCTGCGGAATCCGTTAAATCCAATATTGAATCACAGTTAAAAGAAATGAATCTTCTGCCCGAGCAAATCAAGCAAGTGAACGTGAACTATCAGCCGACAGCAGGATTAGTTCCTCAGAACAAAATGCAGTATGGAATCGATATTACAGTTAATAAAATCAATCTAAAGCAGTTAACGAATTTGGGCTCTAAACTTCAAATCATTCATCCAGCTGTTAAAATAAAGGACTTAATTGTAACCTTAAACCGCGAGGACGCCCGCTATCTAAATGCCGACTTTCACTTAGTCGCCTTGAATATTCCCGAATACAGACCACCAGAGCCTCCACCTCCAGAAACTAAAAAGAAAGGCAAACGCCCCACTAAATCTGAGAACGAGGAACAATAATGGGACTGATTACACAGATCAAAAATCTTTTCATATTCCTCTTTGTAAAGAATATTTTCAAAATTCTGTTTGTTATTATTTTCGCAGTTATTTTTTTCGTTATTCTTTTTCCTAAAAATGAATTAAGCGATTTCGTTTCCAAAACGGTAGCTAATCAAACTCATAATCAGATCAATGTAGATTTCGAAGACATGTCCTTTACAAACAGCCTTGGTGTTCAGTTAGACAAAGTCTTCTTCGAAATGGCGGGCCGCCCACCGATCACATTAAAAGAATTAATCGCAAACCCTGACTTAATGGCGGCGCTCAAACAAAAACCATACGGAAACATCAAAATGACGGGTTTATTCAGCGGCGAGGCTGAAATCTCTGTAAGCAAACACAAGACAGATAATGATTCAAAAGTTGAACACAGCTTAATCGCAGTTACAGCTAACAAAGTCGATCTAATGGGACTTAAGAATTTTCTTAAACTGCCTTTTGAAATGCACGGTCGCGCGGATCTGAACACGAAAGCGATCTCGATTTTCCAATTAACACCATCTGCGGACGGCAACGCGCAACCGCCGTTCCAATTAGTAGAAATCCCTGAGCTTACGTTGACCGTAAAAAACTTTGATATGCCCCCATTCACATTAGAACAAGGCATGGCACTACCGTTTAACGTACCGGGTTTAAAGCTATCAGAAATCGTTTTAAAAGCTCGTCTCTATGAGAACACATTTCAGATCCAAGAACTTCAGTTAGGACGCGGTGGTGATGAATTAACAGGCACAATTAAGGGTTCTGTGACCATGATGAAGGGCCCAATGATGTTCCCTGAGGGTTACGAAATCACGACGGACCTAAAGATGCGCCAAAGTTTTCATGACAAAATCAGCCTACTTTTGCCTATTTTAAATGCTAGTCGTTTCGTGACTCCATTTACGGGTGGATACAGTTTTAAATCTAAAGTTTCATGGCGCATGGGTCGCGCAATGCCGACATTTGATTCGGCGCGATAATCCGAGATTCAAGCTCTCTAAAAATTGATACAACATAATTTTCTGTAGTATTCTGTTTTGCTCTTGCAACACGGCTTATCCTTCATTAAGCCTTGTTCATTAGCTTAATCATTTTTTAAAGGAGTCTTACAATGGCTGGAATTAATAAAGTTATCATTGTTGGCCGACTAGGCAACAACCCAGAATTAAAAACATTATCACCAGGTAACATGGTTGCGACATTCTCTGTAGCAACGAGCGAATCTTGGGTAAAAGATGGTCAAAAACAAGAACGCACGGAATGGCACCGTATCGTAGTTTGGGGCAAACAAGCTGAAAACTGCTCAAAGTACTTAGCTAAAGGTCGTCAAGTTNNGTTTACAAACGCGTCAATGGGAAGACCAACAAGGTCAAAAGAAATTCTCTACAGAAATCGTTGCGAACACTGTTCAATTCTTAGGCAGCAACAACGAACAGTCGTCATCATACGGCAACAACACTAGCAACTACAGCAACAACCACAGCGATGATTTCCAAGCACAAGATTTCGGACCAGAACCGAAGTTTGANNTAACATGGTTGCGACATTCTCTGTTGCGACTAGTGAATCTTGGGTAAAAGATGGTCAAAAACAAGAACGCACGGAATGGCACCGTATCGTAGTTTGGGGTAAACAGGCTGAAAACTGCTCAAAATACTTAGCTAAAGGTCGTCAAGTTTACATCGAAGGCCGTTTACAAACGCGTCAATGGGAAG
>DDTZ01000152.1 GCA_002344565.1 Bdellovibrionaceae bacterium UBA2351
TTATAGCCTGTTGGCACTTTCTGACTCAGGTATGTCGTTTTATTCAACAGATATAAATAATTATCATTACTATCGAAATCTAAATTGGCTTCGGTCGCCGTTTTAGCCAAAATATATTTTACATCTCGCCACGTAAGCTTAGGATAGGCACTTAACAACAGCGCAATCGAACCAGATGCCGTAGGGGCAGCGCTTGATGTTCCGTTAAACTGAACGGTATAGTTACAACCCGAGTTCCCATTTTTACCCTTCTGAAAACCAGAGCCGATTGTTGCCGAAGTGCCCGTTAATTCCGAATTCGCATAACCCAACAGACAACCCTTTCGATCGGTCGTAACCATCGCCGGCGCCTTCACACCGTCATAACCACCCGCAGAGGAAATCCACAAATTGGAACCCGGAGAACTGTAATTGGTCACAATACCCGTTGCCAAATACGCACCCACGATAATTGTGTAGGGCGTATTATTAAAATCATCAAATACACTAAAACCTAAACGATAGTCATCCACACCTCGAGCAATCTCGGTCACTCGATCGTTTCCAGATGACTTAACAAAAATAACACCTTTCCCATCGCGTCCTGACTGAGTTCCGACCTCAAATTGATCCTCTATCGTGGGCTCAATCGAATTATAGCTTGATTGCGGATAACCCCAGCTCATATTCACAATATCCATAGAACCCTTAGCTTGGTCTGCAATAATGTCTGTCGTCTTGGGAACATCATCCGACATAAAATTTGTTGCAATCAGCTTAGCCTGCGGTGCTACGCCCGTACTACCTTTTTGATTTCCACCTACAGCAGCGATCAAACCCGCAACGGCTGTACCATGATAATCACTATCCTTTGGAGGTGCCGAGCCCCCCGCCCAAACAGTTAAGTAATAATCGCGCGATCCTGAACTTAAATAATTTCCTGATAAATCTTCGTGTGTATTTTCAACGCCGTCATCACTGACTTGAATTTTAATTCCTTGACCGTAATTTCCAGATCCCCAAGTCGTCAGTAGATTCAAATCGTTTCCAGCAACAGCGCTCGTGCTAGAAAATACCGACTGCCCTTTGTTTGAAAGGTGCCACGCATACGGAAACAAAGGTTCCGTTTCAGGCAAACCTAAACTTAAAAGCTCATCAACAGGCGGAGTCTCTACCCCGAAACCGTTCTGACCGCAGTTCTGAAATGCGACAACAAGAATTAAACCAACAAAGATAAGAAAAATTTTTCTCATCGTTTTCATTTAATTTTTCACCCAATCCGTTTTCACTACTTCAAAGTAAAAACGCTCGATACGCTGATCTGCCTTTAATGTTTGATTCAATCTTGAAAACCCACCGACATGAGATGCATCCAAATACGCCGTACGAATCTCTGCCGACAGGTTATCAACTTTCAATCCATACTCTTTAACTAATGGGTCCATGTCATAAAGATCATGAACTTTAACTACTATTCGACCTGTCAACACACCCAGGAACTTTTGATTCTCTTCGATAATTAATCCCATTGGAGTTCCATGAACGCGATCGTCTTTGCGAGAAACATGATACGGCCCAACTGCAAAAAGCGAGTTATGGATGGGCTCGCGGCTAACCTGCAGATCGGAAAAAAGGCTCCACTTACCAGCGCCCACCAATTGCAAATCCAAACGTTCGCGTTTTTCACCCGAAATTGAACCTAGAAAATTCTTTTCTTTCACAGCACGGCTTTTTGTATTTGCCAAATAGGGATTTTCTAATGGATCCAAAGGATTACCCACGGCCAACAAACCTACTGGAACCATCGAGTTTACAGATTCTGACGCCGTCACACGTTCTTTCGATTTATTTTTTGATTTAGACTCTTCAGCACGCATAACCGAATTCAAATTTGATCGCGTTTTTTTTACCATCGAACGGTCGGCATGCTCGTCTTTTACACGAGTGCCACTTGCAAGGTAAACAGCTAGAATGATAAGCAAAACGACTACGTAAGGAACCCACTTCATACCCATCATTCTATTATAAATTTTATTGAAAGAATGTGGAATCTATTGAAAATTTAAGTATCAAAACAAGTCGTTTATCGGGAACGTAATAAATGATTATCTATAGCGTAATGGTATCAACTGATCGTGCAGTTTCTCTGTCGAAGTCTCGCCCAGAATGTGTATATATAGAGCATTTGTTTTACTGCCCGTATCAATAGGCTGTCCTAAAGTGAGAACAATTCGATCACCTGGTCTAGCCAGACCGTAACTCACCATCACTTTATCTAGTTGAGACAAAATATCATGCAATGATTTATATCCATCGATGATCAATGTCTGCAAACCCCAGGTTAATTCAAGTCGATTCAGCACATCTAGGCGATCAGTCATCGCATAAATGGGAACCTGAGGCCTAAAACCAGAAATAATCTGTGCTGTTTTACCAGAGGTCGTCAAACACACGATCGCTTTTGCGTTTAATTTTAGCGCACTCAAACACGCACTTGCACCGATGCTGCTTGGAATACTTAAGAATTCGTTTTCTAAAGAAATACGATAATAAGTTTCTTCATTTTTTTCAACTTCAGCAATAATTTCATGCATGGTTTGAATGGTTTTAAAAGGATACTTACCGCTGGCGCTCTCCGCAGACAACATTAGAGCATCCGTCCCATCCAAGACCGCGTTAGCTACATCTGTGATTTCGGCACGCGTTGGTCGTGGATTTTCAACCATTGAATCCAGCATTTGGGTCGCCGTAATAACGGGCTTGTTCATATCATTACACATGGAAATGATTTTTTTCTGAATACCGGGAAGACGAGTTTGACCGACCTCCACTGCTAAATCGCCACGCGCAACCATAACCGCGTCAGATAAACGAATAATTTCATCCAAATTTTCAAGCGCCTCAAGCATTTCGATTTTAGCCACGATTTTTGCTTCGCTATTTTCAAGCTCGATCAATTCTCTAAGATATCGAATATCACGACCATGACGAACAAAACTTAACGCCACGTAATCAACTTTGTTTTTCAAGCCAAATTTCAAATCCTGTAGATCTTTTTCAGTCAGAGACTTAATTGGCAATTTCGCCTCTGGAATATTGATACCTTTTCGATCCTTTAACAGACCACCATATACAACACGCAAAACAACCGTTTTTTCTTTAACTTTTTCAACGACCAATTCAATTAAACCGTCATCAAGCAAAACCTTAAATCCCACCGACACAATAGATAAAAGTTCTTTTAGATCACAAGGAATAAGTTTTTCATTTCCTTCAACCGTTTCTGTTGTCATCTCAACGATATCGCCGACTTTTAAAACAATTGAACCGTTGGGAAAACGACCCACACGAATTTTAGGCCCTTGCAAATCTTGAAGAATTGCCACCGGAACATTTAATTCTTGAGACAAAGTACGAATATACTCGATATTTTTCAAATGGCCTTCATGATTCCCATGGCTAAAATTTAATCTAGCCACATTCATTCCCGATTCGATAGCTTGCTTTATGGTTTCTTTAGAGCTAGTTGATGGTCCCAGAGTCGCTACGATCTTTGCCTTACGAGTATACAATTTCATTTTTAAGCTTTCCGACTATAATTTTGCATCTTTATTGAGAGCTCTTTCATATCCTCCTGGTGACGATCATTCATTCGATCGACCTGGGCACGATATTGCTCTTGCAATGTCTTAATTTTGTTCTCGTATTTATCTTCCACTTCTGTACGCGTATTGACAATGGCTTTGTTTTTTTCTGACATTACTGCTTCATTCTGCTTTGCCATCGATTTCATTTCTTTCGAGTGTTCGTCGTTTAACCGAGCTAACTTTTCCTCAAACCCCCGGGTTGTCCTGTCTAAACGCTGTTCATATGTCATTTTTAATTTTCTGAATTTTTCGCTCATGATATTGGTCAGATTCGCTAAGTCTTTGTCATGTTTTTCGCGCTGTTCAAAAATTTTCTCGATGTAACCCTCTTTCATTTGGTCAAGGTACTCATCATAGTAATTAGTGATACGACCTTCACTTTCGTTGGCTAATCGCTGAATTGTATCCACCCGTTTTTCAGCCGCATTTTTGACATTAAACAAATCGTTCTTGTTTTGTTCTTGAATGGCATTACGATCCTGCCGGTGCTTTTCATCTGCCAAAGCCTGATTCACACGACTCTTTAAAGTGGCTTCTTGCAATACTTCAGAGTGGGTTTGATTTACCTTTGAAATACGTTTATCGTTCACATCTTTCAAAACATCACGCTGTTCGTTTAAGTTTCGCTCATATATACCTAATTTCTTTTCATAATCGTCGACAATATGCTGCTTTTCAATCCCATCCATTTTCTTCTGATTCAACTTGTCTACATACATACGATTTTTTAAGGTGTAGATTTCATTATCCTTTGAGCGAATTTGGTTGTTTAATTTTTCATCGACATTATCTCTAAAG
>DDTZ01000040.1:0-4933 GCA_002344565.1 Bdellovibrionaceae bacterium UBA2351
AACCCTTAATCAACATTTTTCTTGGGCCGTTTCTTCTAGAAAATCTTTTTGTTAATTTAGCATGAGAACTCATATCAAATCCTTACTTACTTATCTTTTATTGCTGATCGCGTTTAAAGTTACCACTTGTTGGATCCCATCCCGGAGGTGGCCATCCATCAATTTTCATTCCTAAGCCAAGACCCATTTCAGTTAGAATTTCTTTGATTTCATTCAAAGATTTTCTGCCGAAATTTTTTGTCTTAAGCATTTCCGCTTCTGACTTAACAACTAATTCACCGATGAATCTGATGTTTGCATTTTTCAAGCAATTTGCAGATCGAACAGATAATTCTAGATCGTCAACAGAACGGAATAAATTATCATTTAATTGAGGAGAGAAACTATCAAGTTTTTCTTCCTTCGGCTCTAATGAATCGTCGAAAATCATGAACACTTGTAATTGATCTTTCATGATTTTTGAAGAAAGCGACAAAGCTTCTTCTGGACGAATTGAACCATCAGTCCAAACTTCCATAATTAAACTATCGTAGTCAGTGCGTTGACCAACGCGCGCATTTTGTACGCTGTAGTTTACTTTTTTGATCGGGCTAAAAAGAGAATCAACCGGAATAAATCCAACTGGGAAAGATTCAGTTTTTGCATCCGCCGGAACATAACCACGACCGTAACCAACGATAATTTCCATATTGAAATTTCCGTTTGGACCAAGAGTCGCAACATGTGCATCTGGATTCAAAATTTGAATTTTTTCATTAGTTTGAATGTCCATAGCTGTAACTTTTCCTGGACCTTTTTTAGATACACGAAGAACTACATTTTCACTTGTGAACATCTTAAATCTGATTTCTTTTAAATTTAAAATAATATCAGAAACATCTTCTAATACATCCGGAATAGAAGAGAATTCATGAAGAACACCTTCAAATTTTACAGCAGTAATAGAAGAACCCATCATAGAGCTAAGTAAAATTCTTCTTAAAGAATTTCCAATAGTAACTCCATAACCTTTTTCAAGAGGTCTAATTGTAAACTTCGCATAGTCTTCACGCGATGACTCACGATCAGTGTCGAAATTTTTCGGCTTAATTAACTCTCTCCAAAATTTATAATAATGCTCTTGCATTTCCCCTACCTTATCTTGAGTAGTATTCAACGATCATATTTTCTTCAACTGGCAATGTAATGTCTTCTCTAACTGGAGCGTCTTTTACCTTTCCAGTTAATTTTTCGATTGAAGACTCAACCCATGCAGGAACAGTTTTTGAACCTGTAGCCATAGTTTTGAAGAACTCAGTTCCAGCGCTAGCATCAACAACTTTAACCACATCATCTTTTTTCAAGATCATGCTTGGAACATTCACAACTTTACCATTTACAGAAAAGTGCTTGTGTAGAACTAATTGTCTTGCTTGGCGACGAGAGCTAGCAAGTCCCATGCTATAAACAACATTGTCTAAACGCAATTCTAATAATTTTAAAAGTTCAGTGCCGGTCATTTTATCTGCTCTAGACGCTTTATCAAAAGTGATAGAGAATTGTTTTTCAGAAAGACCGTACCAACGCTTAGCTTTTTGTTTTTCACGTAACTGCAATGCAAATTCAGAGAATTTCAAGCGAGATTGACCGTGTTGTCCTGGAGGATAAGGGCGTCTTTCGAAAGCACATTTATCTGTTAAGCAACGGCTACCTTTAAGGTAAAGTTTCAAATTTTCTCTTCTGCAAAGTTTGCAAACGCTGTTTACTACGCAACTCATATCAATAACTCCTAGATTCTTCTTCTTTTTGGCGGACGGCAACCATTGTGTGGGATTGGTGTAACATCCTTAAGAGTAAGGATTTTCAAACCAGTTCCAGCTAAAGCACGGATAGCAGGCTCACGACCAGCTCCCGGACCTTTTAAGAAAACTTCAACAGTTTTCATTCCAGCTTCGACTGCTTTTTTAGCTGCGTCTTCAGCAGTTACTTGAGCTGCGAAAGGAGTTCCCTTTCTGCTGCCTTTGAAACCTAAATGACCAGCTGATGACCAAGAAACAGTGTCACCGCGTAAATCAGTGATCGTTACAATAACGTTACCAAAAGAAGCTTGTACGAAGCACATACCATTTGGCGCATTTTTCTTAGTTTTTTTCTTAACTACTTTTTTTTCAACTACATTCATTTTTTACCTACACTGCTTTTTTCTTGTTCGCGACAGTTTTCTTAGGACCTTTTCTAGTACGAGCGTTAGAACGAGTGTTCTGACCACGAACTGGAAGACCCTTTTTATGGCGCATACCACGGTAGCAGTTAAGATCAGTTAAACGTTTAATAGAAAGACCGATTTCACGACGTAAATCACCCTCTACTTTAAATCCTGCCTCAACGAATGCGCGAATTTTTGCTACGTTATCATCAGAAAGAGCATCGGTTCTTAATTCAGAATTAATACCAGCTGCTTTCATGATTTCTTGAGCGCGAGCGCGTCCGATTCCATAAATATAAGTCAGAGCTACTTCTACGCGTTTGTTTCGAGGTAAGTCGACACCAAATATCCTTGCCATTTAATTACCCTTGCCTTTGCTTGTGTTTAGAGTTTGCACAAATAACTCGAACAACACCTTTTCTTTTAATGATCTTGCACTTGTTACAAATTTTTTTTACCGATGGTTTAACTTTCATATCGTTCCTATTAATTATTAATTGTAAAAAAGTCTATATCTAATTAAAGCTGACCCTGCGAGAGGTAATTTTTTTACCCTTGAGGAAGCCTTCGTACTTCTGAGTCAAAATATACGAGTTAATCTGCTGAGCCGTATCAAGAGCTACGCCCACCAGAATCAACAGTGACGTACCACCGAAATAAAACGGTAGATTCAACTGAGATGTTAATAAACCAGGCATAATACAGATGAAACTCAAATATATACAGCCTAGTACGTTAATTTTATTTAAAACTTCCTGAATATAAGCTGAAGTCGAGCTACCTGAACGAACGCCAGGAACAAAAGCTCCTGTTTTCTTCAAGTTATCAGAAATTTCATTCGGGTTGAAAATAATATCAGTGTAGAAGAATGAAAAAAATACAATCAACAATACAAAGATAATATTAAAGAACACACCGTTTGGATTCAAAGTTTCTTGAATCGAGCGTAACCAAGCAATTTGTGAAAACTGAGCCACAGTCGCTGGGAACATCAAGATTGAACTCGCAAAAATCGGAGGGATAACACCCGCGTAGTTAATTTTAATCGGCAAGTGAGATGTCACTGGACGATTATTCTGACCCGAATTTCTTTGAGAGTAATTAATAGTTAAACGTCTTTGAGCTGTTTCCATGAAGATAACAAACGCAATTACGGCTACCATTAACAACAGAAGCAATAAAACCTTAATAAATGAAATTTCACCTTTATCAAACAACGCCCACAACTGTTGCGCACCATTAGGAACGCCAGCTGCGATACCAGTGAAGATAATTAAAGAAGATCCATTACCGATACCTCGTTCTGTGATTTGCTCACCAAGCCACATAATAAAGCATGTACCAGCTGTTAATGTTAAAACAGCTACTAATTCAAACGGTAATAAACCTACAAAAGGTGAATTAACTAACATTTGCCCATCAGTTCCACGTTGGCTTAACAAGAACTTGCTCATTCCGAAACCTTGGATGATCGCAAGTACTAGCGTGAAGTAACGTGTGTACTGAGTGATTTTTTTGCGTCCCGGCTCGCCTTCTTTTTTCAATTGCTCCAATTGAGGAAGAGCGGAGCTCAGCAATTGGAAAATGATTGAAGACGAGATGTAAGGCATGATTCCCAATGCAAAAATACTGAATTGAGAAAGTGCGCCACCAGTAAATGAGTTGAAAAAGCTTAGGATTCCAGTCGCATTGCTGTTGAATAGGTCCATTACCGCTTTAGAATTCACTCCCGGAGTTGGAACGTGAACACCGATTCTATAAATAGAAAGGGCTACTAAAGTAAATAATATCTTCTTCCGTAAATCGCTATTATTAAGAATTCCAACTACTGACACAAAAATCCTTTTTTTAAACTAGCTTAACAGTGCCACCAAGCTTTTCGATAACTTCTTTAGCTTGTGCAGTGATTTTGTTAACTTCAATGTTTACTTTTTTCTCAAGCTTACCAGTATTGATCACTTTAAAAGGTCCTCCTTTAAAGTGTTTTTCTAAATCGGCGATAGTTACGCTACCAGATAACTGATTTAGATCTTTCATAGTAAGAACATTGTATACAGTTTTAAATTTCGCATTAGTAAAACCGAATTTTGGTAGACGTCTGTGTAGAGGAGTTTGACCACCCTCAAAACCACGGCGAATTGAACCACCGCTGCGTTGAGTTTGACCTTTACCACCCTTACCAGAGTAGCCACCTAATCCAGAACCAATACCACGACCAACTCTTTTTCTATAATGAGTTGAACCTTCATTTGGTTTTAAGCTGCTTAATAAGTTAGCCATGATCTATTTCTCTTTTTTAATAGTGATTAAATGTTGTACTTTTCTAACTTGGCCTCTGAACGCTTCAGAGTCGTTAAAAACTTTTGATTGATTAATCTTCTTTAAGCCCAATGCCTGAAGTGTTCTGATTTGAGTGTCAGAACAGCTAATAGAAGAACGAGTTAACGTTACTTGGTATTTATTCATAAATTACCTCATGCTCTTTTTCAATTGCATCAAGCCATCAATAGTAGCTCGAACTGCATTGTGAGGATTTCTAGTTCCTACACACTTAGTTAGAATGTCTTTAACCCCAACAGATTCCAATACTGAACGAATTGCGCCACCCGCGATAACACCAGTACCTTCAGACGCAGGCTTAAGGATTACTTTTGCGCTGCCGAAAGTTCCGATAACTTCGTGGTTGATTGTACGAGCATCTTTAAGATCAAACTTGAAAGAATTTTTCTTAGCTGAACGAGTTGCTTT
>DDTZ01000040.1:5248-8739 GCA_002344565.1 Bdellovibrionaceae bacterium UBA2351
TTTCCGACAACTACTAGAGCTGCGAACGAGAAACGACGACCACCTTTTACAACTTTAGTTACACGGTTGATCGCAACTACTCTCTCTTCGAAGTCTGATGTTGTTGTTGCTGCGTTGTTTGTGTTGTTTTTTTCCATCTGCATATTCCTTAAAATTTAAGTCCGTTTTCTCTTGCTGCATCAGCAAAAGCTTTTACACGTCCGTGGTAAACAAAACCATTTCTATCGAAAACAACGTCAGTGATTTTAGCAGTTTTAGCTTTTTCAGCTACTAGCTTACCCACTTGAGTAGCCATTTCCTTTAAGCTCGATTTTTTATCAAAATCTAAAGATGAAACGCTAAGGATTGTTTTGTGATTAACATCATCAATCAATTGAGCGTAAACATTGCTTAAAGAGCGGAAGAAGCAAAGGCGCGGCTTTTCAGCGCTGCCTTTGATTTTTTTACGAATACGCACTTTCTTTGCTAAACGTGCACCTAATCTATCTGAGTATGATTTTTTAATAATTACTTTCATATTATATCCTATTTACCCGCAGACTTACCGGCTTTGCGTTTGATTTTCTCATCAGAATACTTAACACCTTTACCTAGGTAAGGCTCTGGTGGTCTGAAACCTCTGATTTTCGCTGCTACTTGACCAACTAATTCTTTGTTTGGACCAGTCACAGTGATAGCTGTCTGTTTATCTACTTTGATTTCGATGCCTTCTGGAATTGGGAACTCGATATTGTGGCTGTAGCCCAATGAAAGTTCTAATTTCTTTCCAGAAACTGTTGCTCTATAACCGACACCGTTTAATTCTAAACCTTTGCTGAAGCCTTTAGTAACACCAACTACAGCATTGTATAGAAGTGCTCTTTGTAAGCCGTATAGTGATTTAGTTTTTTTGTCTTCGCTTTTGCTAGTTAATACTAATTTGCCGTCTTTAACGTCAGCAGTAACACCAGCTACTTTACGAATTTTCAACGCGTGCTTTGCGCCTTTAACAGTAATAAATGTAGCATCTTTTGTGTCTACAGTTACGCCATCAATTGCAATTGCTAATTTACCAATCCTAGACATAGTTACCTACCACACTTCGCAAATAACTTCGCCGCCTAGGCGTTGTTGTTTTGCGCTCTTGTTAGTCATAAGACCTTTGCTAGTTGAAATGATGCTCATTCCATATCCAGATCTTACGCTTTTTAAATCGTCACATTTTAAGTAAATACGGCGGCCTGGCTTGCTTACGCGTTGTACGTTAAGAAGCTTAGGTGTTCCGTCTTCATTGTACTTAATGTATAGACGCATAATTCCTTGCTTAGAATCCTTAGCTACTTTGAAAGATTTTAAATAACCTTCCTGAGTTAAGATATCTGCAATTGATTTTCTTAAGTTAGAAGCTGGAACGTCTACTTTTTCAAGTCGTGCCATTCCTGCATTTCTGATGTTTGTTAAAAATTGTCCAATTGTATCCATAATCCCCTACCAACTTGCCTTAGTAACGCCCGGAATTCTACCTTCTAGAGCCAGTTTTCTGAACGCTAGACGAGACAAACCAAATTTTCTGTAGTTACCACGAGCACGACCTGTTAACTCGCAAATAAGCTTGTTACGGCTCATTGAAGAGTTTCTTGGCAATTTGTTTAATTTCAAACGATATTCCATACGCTCTTCCAAGCTTAACTTCATATCTACTGATTTTGCTTTAAGCTCTTCACGTACCTTGTGGTAGCGCTGAGCTTTATCTTTTTTCTTATTGTTTTTTACTACTGAAGATAATTTAGCCATACATCCCTACTTTCTAAAAGGTACACCAAGCGCTTCTAGAAGTGCTCTTCCTTGTACGTCATTCTTAGCTGTTGTGCAAATTGTTATATTCATACCACGAACCTTATCGATTTTGTCGTAGTTGATTTCCGGAAACACGATTTGCTCTTTCAAGCCCATGTTGTAGTTTCCTTGTCCGTCAAAACCTTTAGAAGGAAGACCGCGGAAGTCACGTACGCGAGGTAAAGCAAGAGTGTTCAAACGATCAAGGAATGACCACATTCTTTCTTTTCTTAGAGTTACGCGAACACCGATAGTTAAACCAGCTCTTAGTTTGAAGTTAGAGATCGCTTTTTTAGATTTAGTCATTACTGCTTTTTGACCAGCAATTGCAGTGATTTCATCTACTACAGTGTTCAAAATTTTTGGATTTTGAACTGCATCTTTAGTAGTTACACTGATAATGATTTTTTCAAGTCTTGGAACTTCCATGACGTTCTCAAGCTTTAAGCTTTTAGATAATTCGCCTTGGATTTTATCGTTGTAGAGTTTTTTCAATCTGTTCATATTTAATCCCTATAAAACTTCTGGTGCCAATGACACGATTTTTACGAATGCTTTAGCACGTAATTCTCTCGCTACTGGTCCAAAAATACGAGTTCCGATTGGTTCTTTAGCTTGATTGATTAGAACAGCAGAGTTTTCGTCGAACTTGATGTATGAACCATCAGCTCTTCTGATTTTCTTTTTAGTTCTAACAACAACGGCTTTAGCCACGTCGCCTTTTTTTACTTTTGATGTTGGCGTTGCATCTTTGATAGATACAACGATTACGTCACCAACAGACGCAAAACGTCTTTTGGATCCGCCTAGCACCTTTACACACATAACTTCTTTAGCACCGGAATTATCTGCGACTGTGAGTCTGGTTTGCATTTGAATCATATTATATTACCCCAACGTTACTTTCTTAACTAAAGTCCAACGTTTAGTTTTGCTTAGTGGACGAGATTCTTGAATAGTCACTTTTTCGCCTACTTTGCATTCTTGTTTTTCATCGTGTGCTTTGAACACAGATGACTTCTTAACGAATTTTCCGTACTTTGGATGCTTAACTAGGCGAGTAACCAAAACGCTAATTGTCTTAGCCATTTTAGTGCTTACTACTTCACCAGTAAGTTCCATCTTCTTACTTTCTTGTTGCACGAGTTGCTCCTGCTTTTTTCACTTTTGCTTTAGGTGTAGCTTTAGTTACTTTTTTAGCTGTTTTAGCAGGTTTTGCTGCTTTAGTCGCCTTAGTTGTAACCTCAGTGGATTTATTACCAGTAGTTGAGTTCAAAACCGTTAAAACGCGTGCTATGTCTTTTTTAAGACCACGAATTTGTAAAGGATTCGCCAACTGTCCCAATTTGTTTTTAACTTTAAGCTCATAAAGCTCTTCAGTTTTTTTGCTAAGGTTCTTTTTTAATTCGTCCTTAGACATGCCTTTAAATTCAGTTACTTTCATATTAATCTCTTTGGATAAAACGTGTTTTAAATGGGAACTTGTGAGCGGCTCTTGTAAAGGCTTCTTTTGCTTGTTCAGCAGTTACACCGTCTAATTCAAACAGGATACGACCTGGAAGAATTTGAGCTACCCATAATTCTGGATTACCCTTACCGCTACCCATACGAGTTTCAGCAGGTTTTTTTGTTACTGGAAGATTAGGGAACACGCGGCACCACATTTTTCCACCACG
>DDTZ01000069.1 GCA_002344565.1 Bdellovibrionaceae bacterium UBA2351
TAAGGCGAACGGCAGAGATAGAATCACGGTTTTGCAATCGGCTTAACTCGAAATTTGACAAAAGCGAATTGTAGTATAGAATTTAGACTTTAACCGCTGAGGATAGATTCGTTTTGCCAGAAGTCGTAATTGTTATACCTACATTTAATCCGTCACAATTATTGTTAAATACGCTTCAAGATATATGTGATTATGAAGCGTTAGCTTCAATAAAGAAGATTGTAGTAAATGACGGCTCAATTTATGGAATTGAGTATATTGAAATCGCAAAAAAAAAATTTTTGGTTGAGATTATTGAGCATTCAGTGAACAAAGGCAAAGGTGCAGGAATCAAAACTGCAGTAGCCTACATCGAAAAGTTATTGCCTGATATAGACTATATTATCACGATGGATTCTGACCACCAGCATTTAGGTAAGGACGTTATAGCTCTATTAGATTCAATTAATAAACATGGTACTGGACTCCATATTGGAGCGAGAAAGCTTGCGAAAGACAAAACCCCTCTTAGGAGTTTTATTGGCAATTTATTTTCCCGAAAATTTTTTTACTCACTTTATAGAATAGAATTGCAAGACACCCAGTCTGGTTTAAGAGCATATCCGAAATCTTTTTTTTCCGCGCTTCTAAGGCTTCGAAGCCACCGTTTTGAATTTGAAATGGAGGCTATCATAGTTGCATTGCTGAAGAAAATTCAAATCTATGAGACCCCAATAGAAACAGTCTACATTAACAAGAACAGATCTTCTCATTTTCGTCCGCTAGTTGATTCTTTTAAGGTAATTTGGGTTATAATACGAATGAAAATACTTAAATAGACTTATTGTTTTTTCGCAGTTGCCAAACGAGAGAGCGCTTCTGACGTAAACTTTCGTTGTGCCTTGATTTTGTGTTCTGGAATAGGTTCATCTGTTGATGTTAAATACTCTTGAGGCAATAAATCGTCCATATTGAAATCTTTCTCTACGGAACCTATATCAAAGTGTTCTGGTCTTAAATTTTGGAATTTAATAACTGAGTTACTCCATACAAAGAACCAAAAATTAAAATACTTCCAAACACTTTTTCCTGAGAACTGCAATTTTAAAGTTAAAACTAATGCCTTTAGGAAATAATAAAAACGATCTGGAGATGACAACAATTTTGCCAGTCGCTCTAAAAGTAAGATTAACGGTCGTCGGTCTTTCATTGCCATTTTCAAAAGCATCGAAACATTGATATAACCTGAGGAGTTTTTTCCAGGAAAATACTCAGGTTGAATCAAGTCTGTATAGTTTTTAAATCTGCGAAATTGAAACTCACCTTTATTATACGTTTTAACGAAGGTCATGAAATTATTGATCACATTTTCAGTCGATTTCAAATATTTGATATTTGTTTGATATTTATAACCACCTAAACCTAGCTTCCCTTCGCGCAAACGATTTGAAAGTTTCATTCGCTTATAGAGTGGGGTGCCTGGAAGCGCTGTAAGTAATGAGGGTTCTCCCGAAATCAAGCCGCTGGATGTAATTCCATCCAGTGTTGAATGGCAGACACCTTCTGACTCAGTGTCAAAGCCAAATATTAGCCCAGCAACCACTATGAATCCGTATGACTGGATTTTTCTGATTGAATCCGTCAAGCCAGCTTTAACATTTTGAATTTTTGCGGTTTCTAGCAATTGGTTTGTGTCGAAACTTTCAACACCTATAAAAAACATATCAAAACCAGCCTGATGAAGCTTTTCCATTAGTTTAGGATAATTTGCTAAGTTTATCGTTAACCAGGTGTATATGTTTACTCGTAAGCCTGTTCTTTCGCGCCACTTGATAATCTCGTCGCAAACATTTTCAGTCCAGACAGGATCTCCTAAAAAGTTATCGCAGGCGAAAAGTATTTGAAACACGTTCTTTTTTGCGAAGTAGTCAATTTCTTCAACAATCTGTTGAGGTGTGTGATTGTGAGGTTTATTGTTGTCTTTTTGAATCCGAATATCGCAAAATTCGCACAGAAATGGGCAGCCTCTAGATACTTCGATTACAGCTCCATAATAATTATGAATAGTTTCATCAAGCAGGGTTCTGTCCATATTTATGGATTTAGCCACTTCAAATTTTTTATCCCAAGTCAGGATTTTGGGTAGTTGTTGTTTAGTTTTTAACTTTGTTACAAGGTCAATAATTACGGGCTCGCCATCACCAATCACGATATGATCAAAATCATATAACTTTTCAACCTTACCTGCTTGTAGGTAGGACCAGCAAATAGGGCCTCCCAATACAAAGGTTGCTTTAGGCTGCCTTTGACGTGCATTCTTTAAGTAAGAGAATATGGCTTGATAGTCTTGGTTGATACCAGTAAATAAATAAAGGTCGGCCTCAGGAAGGCTCGTTTCATCTTGTATTCGACTATCAAACATTTTGATATTTAAATCGGGTATGTCTCTCAGATAAGCCGCTAAAGTGTATATCCAAACAGGCATATAATGAACACCAAACATTTGAGTTTGGGCTACAATTTTATCTAAGTAGTGTACGAAGCAAACACTATACAAATTGGCCTCTGCTAAGATTTTTTAAGAGTCAATAAAGCTAATAGGTCTTTTAATATGGCGTTGTTGGGTTGCTTTTGCAATTCATTTTCTAATTCTTGGCGTAAACCATCGAAATTTTGTCCGAAATAGTATTGGAGCAATACTTTTGTGCGCAAGTAACCAACTGGATCTTTACTTTTATACGATTCTTTGTGGGGCCCCACAGTTAGGTGTAGTCCCAATCCAATAAAGTTTGCTTTAATTCCAGTTTCTATAAATCGGTCTGTTCTATTCATAATTTCCGGTAATTGTTTTGTGAATGCATTTTCAATTCGAATTAAAACGTTCAAATTGTCATTTTGATGGGCGAAATCTTCGGCTAAAATTTTATTTAAAAAAAGTTTAGGCACCTGTAGGGTTTTTGGGTTTTCAACATAATCGATAAATTTATCTAAATAGATATTTTTTCTTTCAGGCTGCTTATAATAATCTAAAATATCTTCTAAAACCTCGTAGTTTTGCCCTGGGTATTTTTCTTTGTAGCCACGAATAATCGGCTCTACAAGATTAAAGTTTCCAGCTTTCGCCAATGCCACCGAGAACGAATAGTTGTGATAGATCATTGAGCTAGAATTAAGAAGCGTATTGTGCGCCCACAATCCATATGTTTTTATCTCCGCATTACGTGTTTGGTTTAGCATAATGAATAAAATGCAAACGGCAATGGAGAGAATTTTAGAGAGTCTCTTGAATGAGTCGTTGATGTCGTAATGAACGATCCAGCTTCCAAAAAACAGGAAAAGAAATATAAGAGAGAAATAAGTGCGATGCTCAAACGCCAAATGATCAATTGGAAAGAAGCTCGATTCTGGAATAAACGAAAGGTAGAAAAATAGAAAAAGGCTCCAGACGAGTTTTGAGGGAAGTTTGAAATAAGCTATAGCAATAATTAGCGCGTGTGCTCCCACATAAAACCAATTTAGGCTCGCCCATGGATCTTTTGGAATTGAAAAATCATATAGGAATTGCAAGTGGTATGGGGCTAGCATCAATTTAAAATAGGTAAACAAAACTTCACTTTGAACCAAGAAATAGGTTATGGGTGTTGAGTTTTTGCCCTGAACGTTAACTTTACCAACTAAGTAAACGAGCGCCGGGAGCAGGATTACGAAAACATAAGAGAATATTACCAAAATCTTTGTCCCTAAATTGCTTTTAATTTTTCTATGTTGATGCAAATAGATTAATGGAAGAAAAGATAAATTTGGTTTGAATAATACGCTCAAGAATAATGCGAAAATAGATTTTTGAAAGTTTGAATCTTTTACTCCGGATATTCCTTTAAAAAAATATCTTAGCGATATGAGGCCAAGAAGTCCTGTAAATAAAACGCTGACCTGAATTGCAGTAGTAATTGTTTGGCTATTTAGCGGATGTAAGGCAAACCCAAAGGCGCAGAACAAGGCGACTTCATTTTTGATTTGGCTTCTGCTTTTTTCGTTAAGTTCTAGGAAGAACGTATATAATTGATACGCAACCAAACTATGTAAAATGATACTTAATAATCTATAAAATAATGTCTCAGTCCCAAATGTTTGACTGATGAATGTAACAATAAGCATAAGAAGAGGGCGATCTTTAAGCCGACCGAAGATGGCCTCTCCATAGGATTTAAGCTCAGGGTTGTAGGCAATTCGATCTATGTCATCACCAATAAAGTCGCCGTTTAGCACGTAAAGGTAACTAATAAGAATTGCAGAGAATAAGGATAAAATTAGAAAGATTTTATTTTTTTTTAACGGCACATTGCCACGATAGCAGGGCAATAATTAATTGCAAGTGAATCGGCATATAGAAACGGGATTTCTAAATTTAAATTGAAATCTTAAAATGAGAATTCCCAAATTAAGATTTCAATTCTAAAGTCTTGTTAATAGATTTTGAATGGTTTTGTTTTTTGGGACTTGAGAATTGAGTTTTTATATGAAAAGATATTAGTCGTGTGTCTATTTATTGAATAATCACAAAGTTTTATAGGGAGTATAAAATGAAATTAAAAAGTAGATCGTTACCTAAGAGTAAAAAAGGTTTCTCACTTGTGGAGTTAATGGTTGTTGTGGCTATTATTGGTATCCTAGCGGTTATCGGTATTCCTCAATATCAAAAGTTTATGGCGAAAGCTCGCCAAGCTGAAGCAAAAACGCACTTAAATGCGATATTCCAAGGCGAAGCATCTTTTTTTACAGAATATAACACTTATACGGGCAATATGAGCGTTATCGGTGCTGGTGCTGTTGGTCAGGCATTAAGATATAATGCTGGTTTTGTTACTGCGCCTTGTACGGGTGAAAGTGCGTTGAGTCCCGCAACAACTGCGGCGAATAATGATTTTAGAACTTTGGAGCTTGCTAAGCCAGCTACGGCGCAAGTGGCGGCTTGGATGTATGTAAATACTGATACTGCAAATGCTGCAATCACTTGTGCTGCTGCTGCGTATGAAGCAGGAGCATGGGGTAATCCAACGAATGCCAACGGTATTGCTCCAAACAACGCGAATAATAATGCGGACTTATTTTCAATCAATCAAAACAGATTGTTACGTCAAATCACTGTTGGTATGTAATATTTGATCTAAATTTTATTTGAATATAAATTTAAAAAGAGTCTTTGCAAAAAGACTCTTTTTTTTTGCCTTTTTATCTGTAGAATAGCGATATGATTGCCGGATTAGTTTCTACAGTTCTTGCAGTGCTTGTGTTGTTTATGAATGTAAATCTAAAGTCTTTTACAGCTGGTAAGTCGCAAACCGCTCTTATCTGTGTAAGTGAGTATACAAGGAATTTTACCTTTGGTTTTGAGACTCAGGTGGTTGATTTTTTTTGGATTCGATTCCTTCAAGAGTTAGATGCATTTAATCAACTAACAATTGCTGAGCCTCATTTGTGTCCCGATAAAACATCGAGTTGGCACTTTCACTTAATAAATGTGGCATTTGATTTAGATAAAAAATTTTACGAATTGTATGTTCATGCGCCGTTGTTAGTATCAATTACTATTGGAGACGTCAAAGGTGGATCTGTTTTGTTTGATAAGTCCGTGGAAGCATATCCCAATAGCTGGACAATTTTATATCGAGCCGCTTACCAAGCTATGATTGAAGAAAAAAACAAAACAAAAGCGGCAGAATTATTATACCGTGCGGGTAAAAATGGCGCTCCTGGCTGGGTGATGAGTTTGTCAGGTGGCTTATATAATGAATCTGGGGATCGACGTATGGCAGAACAAATTTATTCAGAATTACTGGCCGACGCTAAAGATTCTGCTACCGCAGAAAGACTGAAACTGAAATTAGACAACAAGCTTAAAAACTTTAACATTCAGCCCAATACGACTGATCAAAAAGTAAGAGAGTGAAAATGAAAACCCATATTAAAGCGCTGGCCACTACAATTGGCGTATTACTAGGCCTCATGGTCATCTACTTTATTCTCTCCCCGCCAAAAACCATGGTTGCTCCAGGTACAAAATTGACTGAATCCAAACTCATTCTTCCCACTAGTGATCTCACCACCCTCTCCCACGGCAAACTCAACCTCCAGCAATTCGCAGGCAAGGTCATCATTTTCAATTTCTGGGCAAGCTGGTGCGCTCCGTGCATCGAAGAAGTTCCATCGCTAATCACACTGGTAAAAGCTGATCCAAACATCGTAATCATCGCTGTGTCGGGCGATCAAAACAAAGACGATATCCATGCCTTCCTGAAGTCCTTCCCTGGTTTTAATAAACCACCAATCTACGTGGTGCAGGAAAATATGAAAGAACTCATGGACCATTTTAAAGTCGATAAGCTTCCAGAGAGTTTCATCTTTAACCCTAAAGGGGAGATGGTTAAGAAAATCTCTGGCACAATTAATTGGCATACTCCCGAGTCTATTGAGTATTTTAAAGTCATTCGGGGCCAATAGGCCGAAAACTCTAGGAAATTTCCTTCGTCATACTTGACACTAGTTATAAAAAAAACATAATTGTTTGGTTTCCAGGAGAGTTGCATGTCTAGTCAGCAAGATTATTATCAAACATTGGGCGTTGCCCGTGATGCCGATGCCGATACTATTAAAAAAGCGTATCGCAAATTAGCTATGCAATATCATCCTGATCGTAATCCTGGTGATAAAGCGGCCGAAGATAAGTTTAAAGAAGCCGCCGAAGCCTACGATGTTCTAAGTAACTCGGAAAAACGTTCCCAGTA
>DDTZ01000079.1:0-2580 GCA_002344565.1 Bdellovibrionaceae bacterium UBA2351
TCAGGGAGAGTTAAAGAAGGTCGGTTTTGATCCGCTGTTTTCCATAAATCACACCTGTGCCACATTTAGATATAGAGCAAGCCGCCTGGTGCGAAGAACTTGGAATACCACAAAACAAGTCGAGAGATTGAGGCTACATTTAGCGATAATTTCGCTACATCATAACAGAAATTTAAAGACACTCTGGCCACTATTAGATGCACACTAAGGGGCCAGTTCTTTAGCTTTAAGCTCTGCTTGGATCTTACTTAGAAACAAGAGCGATTCAATTGGACTGAGCGTGTTTAAATCTAACGTTTTAAGTCTAGCCACAACATCCGCATACTCACTTACGACTTCACTTTTGTTTTCAACAAAAAGGCTCAATTGATTTTCAATCTCCTTAGACTTGCGTGCACCTAACTTTTGAGATTCCTTAAGTGCCAATGACTGTTTCGCACGTTGAATTAAAGATTCTGGTAAGCCAGCCAATTCGGCAACTTGTATACCATAACTACGTCCAACCGAGCCCTCTTTAAAAACATAACTAAATGTAATATCGTTATCTTTCCCTTGCTGAATCTCCATATGCCCATTTTTGATAAACTGCGGAAAGCTTTTCGCAAGGGCCGTAATTTCATGATAATGGGTCGCAAACAGAGTAAAGCCTTTTATCTTTTGCACAATATACTCAATGATCGCTTCCGCCAGACTTAAACCATCGTAGGTTGCTGTACCTCTACCAATTTCATCGAGCAAAATAAGCGATGACGACGTTGCATCGGCTAACAATTCGGCCGTTTCTTTCATTTCGACCATGAAAGTAGATAACCCTTCAGATAGAGAATCATTTGCGCCAATACGTGTGTACACGGCGTCCATAACCGGTAGCTTGGCCGATTCTGCAGGAACAAACGCACCCGCTTGGGCCATAATTTGAATCAGCGCCACTTGCCTCATCAGCGTGCTTTTTCCAGCCATATTCGGCCCCGTCAACACCCAAGTTTGTCCGGCATTCATTTGAACTGTATTCGGCACAAAACGGGACGAAATATTTTTCTCAACGACGGGATGGCGACAGTGAACCAAATTCATTTCGGACGTCTTACCCATCAACGGGCGAACATAGTTGTTTTCAATCGCAACCCAAGCCAAAGACGCATACACATCAACTTCTGACGCAAATTCAGAAATCTGCAGAAACTCACTGGTAAGCGAGAGAATGTTTTTTTTGCATTTTTCAAAGTATTCAATTTCCAACTCAGCCCGACGCGACTGTGCGAGCAATACTTTTTTCTCAAGCTCCATCAATTCGTCAGTATAAAATCGTTCAGCATTAGCTAATGTTTGTTTTCGCTTGTAGTGAGCAGGAACTTTATCTACATGCGAATTCGTAACTTCAATATAAAAACCAAAAACATTATTGTATCGCACCTTCAATGAATTAATACCGGTCGCTTGTTTTTCGTTGCTTTCTAAATCTTGAACTAACTTTTGAACGTTTGAAGACAAATCAATCCACTCGTCTAAATCCCCGAACACGCCTCGTTTAAACAGTCCGCCTTGCTTCGTATTTACAGGAGGGTTTTCAACGAATACGTCAGCTAAATGTTCACAGAGCGACCTTAGTGTTTTCTCGAGAGACTGAAGACCAGATAGTAGGTTAGTTTTACCATCAAAATACCCGGAAGTTTCAAGAACCATAACAAGCTCAAAACAACGAAGTACAGACTCAGACAAGCCTTGGATATCAACGATAGAACACTGCGCCTGAGATACTTTTCCAAGCTTTCTTTGAATGTCGTAAACAGCACCTAACAATTCACGAACTTTCTTAGTAATATGAAGTTTATCGACAAAGAATTGAACATGGTTCTGCCGAGCCTCGATTTCCGCCAAATGAGTGAGAGGAAATCGCAACCAATCACGCAATTTCCTAGCCCCTAAAGCTGTCTTACATTGGTTTAAAACACCAAAAAGCGAAGTCTGCATTTGTCCCCGGAAGGAATCGAACAACTCAAGCTGTTTAATCGTTTGAGTGTTTAGCTTCATCTTTGAAAACAAAAAGCGTTCTGGAAATTGGATTACTTTTTCTTCATTCCAATTTGGATTTACGTACTTGATATAAGCGATCAAAGTCTGATTCGCAACTGAGCCACTAGAAATCGTTTCCCGCGCCGGAAGCTCTGACACAGCCACACCCCGTTTGGACAACAAGGACACAAACGATGTCTTCAACTCCTCAGTTGGAAAGAAATTATGCGACGAATGCCACACAAACTCCGAAACATCAAACGCGCCCACTATTTTTTCTAATTCTGGCCATTCTTTCCAAGGAATACAGAAGTTTTCAAATGTAGAGGCTTCAAGAAAAGAAACCATCGAACTGTCAAATGCCATGATGTAACGAGATTGATACGATTCCAAAAGGTCAAAATCAAAAACCATCCCCGGAGTTAAAATTTTCGTAACTTCGCGCTTAACAATCCCTTTGGCCAGCTTTGGATCTTCTACTTGGTCACAAATCGCAACCTTGAAACCGTGATTTAGAAGCTTGTTTACAGCACCTGCAACAGAATGATGAGGAAAACCACACATAGG
>DDTZ01000079.1:2902-26280 GCA_002344565.1 Bdellovibrionaceae bacterium UBA2351
CCCATCCGAAAAAACACAATCTTATCTGGATGTTGATTTTTAACGTCCCAGTATTGCTTCATAAGTGGCGTGGTCTTTTTATCTGTCTTTTCAGAATCTGCACTCTTCATCATCCCGTCGTTTTATGAAAAATGCGGGGTTCGGTCGACTATAAACTTCTACCTTGGTCCAGCTGCGTTAAGGGCCAGTTTTTCTAGACAATATTGATTAAAAACAAGTGGCTACCGTATCCTTGTCCTATGTCGTCAACTGCCATTGTTCGCTACCCCAAGGATACCGTCTTATTTCTTCAAGGAGAAATGGGAGAGTCTGCGTTTATTATTGAAAAAGGCCGTGTTCTTATCTATCTAACAAAGGACACAGAAGATTTTCCACTCAGCGTTCTTGGAGAAGGTGAAATTTTTGGCGAAATGGCTATCTTGGACAACCAAGTTAGATCCGCATCAGCCAAAGCCATGGATGACTGCGAGCTTATCCCAGTAACTAAAGATATGCTGATGGAACGTGTGCACGCTACAGACACAGTCGTTCGACTTCTGCTTCGTGTTTTACTTAAACGTCTTCGTTCGCAAAATGACCTTATCACACGTGAACCAAAAAAAGAATTCTTCAGCACGCAAGTCGTTCAACAAGAAGACATCGAAGCTGTAAAAAAAATAAAACTAGAATCCAGATTAAAAGAAGCGTTCAATAATCGCGAATTTGTGATGTATTACCAACCTATTCTGGATTTCTCTCGCGATAAAATCGTCGGTGCAGAAGCTTTGATTCGTTGGTTCCCACCAACTGGAGAACAAATCTCTCCGGCTATTTTCATGGATGTAATTGAAAGTTCTTCATTTATGATTCCATTCGGGCGCTGGATTCTTGAAGAATGCTTTAAAGATCTAAAAGGCATTCAAGAAAAAACTGGCGATAAAAAGTTTTCTCTTTCCATTAACATATCCGGAAAACAATTTAGTCAGCCAAACTTTATTGAAGACGTTGAAAAAATGCGCGCATCAAACAACCTTGAGGCTCAAACAATCAAACTTGAAATGACAGAACGAGTGATGATGGATGGCACTTTAGCCTTAGATACTCTGAAGCGTTTTCATGATATCGGTTACGGTCTTTCAATCGATGATTTCGGCACAGGGTTTTCAAGTCTCCAATATCTATTCCGCATGCCTTTAGATAACATCAAAATCGATAGATCATTCGTTCGCGATATGCTTCGCGACGACAAAGCTTTAGCCATTGTAAAATCTCTTATTTATTTAGCGCAATCATTGCGAATGAAAGTTATCGCCGAAGGTATCGAACGAGAAGAAGAAAAATCGCTATTAAAAGCACTGGGCGTGGAGCAAGGCCAAGGATTTCTTTTTTCAAAAGCCATTTCATTGCGTGATTTCATGCAACTACTTGCTACGCCAAAAAAATAAAAACCGCACGCGTCCACAAAACCTACTTGCGGTAAGTTCCTACCGCGCTTCGAACCCAATTGAAAAATTCGATTGCAGCGCCTAAATCTTTGATTAACTGCGGCCCAAATTTTGGACTCAACACGTCTTTGCGCGAATACGAACGACCTAAATAAAACTGTTTATGCTTCAAATATTTCGCAGGCTCACTTTCTGGGTTAAAACCTTTAGGAAAACGCGTGTACGTATCACCCTTCAATCCACCCCACGCTTTCTTCAATTTCTTATCCTTAAGAATTTGATCAATGCGATCATAGTCTTCAACCAATGCATTCCTTAAAAGGCTGATCTGGCGACTTGAGATCATGTATAAGCCAAGACCAAAAAAGTTTTCATCAGCAGCGGACCCTAATTGAAAATAAATTCCAGGATTCCACTCAAACAAGGACGTACGTTTTTCAGCCAAGCTGAAGTGAGAATGGGTTTTCACCAATCCACCATCTTGCGCACGATTTTTCGGACGAAGAGGACGAGTGATTTTATCAGGTGAAATTTCAATTCGAGGCAGCTTCTTTTGGTACTTTTTATTTATTTCTAGTAAAAGCGCCTGAAGGGGCGCTTTTACGTCAGCCTCATACACATTTTTGTTTTTATCAAACCAACTACGATTGTTTTTATTCTTCTTAGCTAAATCAAAATATTTGTACGTATTTTTTGTAAATTTCATTTTAGCTTTCGAAATAATCCAAATCTTTTCCGTACGTTTCATCCAGCGTCCAGATACTTAACAACGCCAACGCGAAAAACAAACCACCTACGATCAGTGCAGCCTTATCTGCAGTCACAAAATTTGTTTTTAAATATAGGAACATACTGACCACCAATGCGGCTGCCCCGCGAACAAAATTTGGAACCGTCGTCGCAACAGTTCCACGAATATTGGTACCAAACTGTTCCGCAGATACCGTCACTAAGACCGCCCAGTATCCAGCCGCAGACCCTAGAAGGAAGCAAATAAAGTAAATACCATCGGCTGTTAAACCTTTGACGTTTAAATAAACCAAAATCAATGCAAACGCGACGGCTAGGCATACAGTAATTGCTTTGTTTCTAGATTTTAAAAGCTGACTTAACATACCACTTATAAAATCACCCATCGCAAGACCAATAGATCCCCATAGAAGAGCATTACCCGCACTCACAGTCCCCTGAACATCCAAGCTTTGTGTCAGTTCAGGAGAAAACGTAAACAACACTCCGGTGATGAAATAAACAGGAATACCCATGAATATACATTTTAAGTATTTCAACAAGCGGCCTTTCTTCATCAACATAGATAGATTTCCGCGCTCAACATTATTGTTTTGAGTTTTTTCAAACATTCCACTTTCGAACACACGGAAGCGAGTCACTAAAAGCAACAGACCCATCACGCCGCCCATGATATAGGCAGATTTCCAAGCAATGTGCTGTCCAAAATAAGCCGCCGTTACCGAACCCAACAAGCCGAGCGTCGCCACGATCGTTGTTCCATAACCTCGCGTTTCCTTCGGTAGAGATTCTGCAACTAGAGTAATTGCTGCACCCAATTCCCCTGCCAAACCAATCCCGGTAATAAAGCGACATATTGCGTAACTATTTACATCCCAAACAAATGAATTGGCGATGTTTCCAAGCGAGTACAAAACAATAGATCCAAACATGACACTCAGTCGCCCGCGTTTATCAGCCCACACCCCCCAGAGCAAACCACCAATCATCATTCCGATCATCTGCGCATTATAAAGAAGAACACCTGAGCGCAAAATCTCTTGAGGATCAGTAATACCAAGGTCTTTAAGGCTGGCTACGCGTACGACGCCGAACAATGTGATATCAAACATATCGACAAAATAACCAAGACCGGCAACTAAAACTGTTAGATTAATAGCAGATGTGAACTGCTTAAAAGAAGACTTAGTAGATACTGATTTTTCAGACATTTTCCACTCACTTTTTTATTGTTGAGTTTAAATATCTAAAAACAGAAACTAAGTCATTAGGAAAATAATTTAGATAGAATTGTCGTTCGTTGCTGCAACAAATTCGCAACCATCAAATTTTTTTGTATGGCCTTTGGCGCGTAATTTAATCTCGCCTGTACCACGATTTGTCGCGGTATCCATATCGACATTAACTTCAGTTCGATCATCAATATGAAATGAATACGAAACCTTTCTTGTTGATTCTACCGGATTAATTTGCTGACGAATCTGCCTAGAAAGCGAAGTCTTAGGACGGCCCTTTTCATGAACGCTAAGTCGGTATCGCTGTGAATGAGTGTCAAAGTAATATACTTTGTCTTCTGGACCCATAATTGAGCATTTGATGCGCTCTTGCTTTTCTGCAGAAAGAGCAAAGGTTGAGATAAAAATCACTAACATGAAAAATATCATTTGGCTCATATATACATCCTTCTTACCGATCTACACCTTTAGACAGCAAAACTGATTCCTATTTCACTTTGAAACGTTTGAGCATAAAAACTGTGTCAAAAATAGAAAATCAACGCCAAAAACAATGGGCCGACTCCGGTTTTCTCAAATTTCGGCTAACAGAGTGTCCTTTTATGTCCCACGTCCTCAAGGGATCTTTAGTTAAGCTTTGAGGCAAACGCGACGATTCGTATACAGCATGAAATTGACCGTAAATGCATCAATCCGAGCAGAGCTATTTGATATCCAAAAAACGTTGGTTAAAGTAATTTCGATCGCTGCCGGCGGAATTATATTTCTAGCAGGCGCACTGTTACAGCTACTACACCCGGCAGATACAATGGGATTGCCTCATCGCATTTGTATTGTGTCTCTTTTTGGGATAACAGCTTTTATCGCCTCGAGAAAAAAACTATCGTACCGTATAGTCGAATCAAGTCTTGCACTATCGTCCGCACTTTTTCTATCGCGAATGTTCATTATGTATTATGACTCTGGCCTGGCCCCAATCCACATTATCGTTATTTTACTAGCGTCTGTTGGATTAAGTGGTGTCTTTATATACAAGGCGTCCCTGATCATCATTAATATTCCATCTTTGATTTTCTTGATTTACACCTCTTCGTATCCGCCACCTCAACAAGCAATGCCAATCAATACTGGTTTCGTTTACTTAGTATGCGCAGCGATTGTCGGCTATTTTTTAACATTACAAAAAGTTTACCTGATTAATAAAAGTCTTGCGTTAGAATTTCACAAAAATACCGTTATAAACAATCTACAAGAGGGGGTCATGCTTTTAGATGCAAATGGAAAAGCAGTCACTATGAACGAAGCTATGTGTTCCATCTCCGGGTTAGATAGAACTCAAATTGCAAATCGAGCCGATCTTGCTCGAAATTGGCAACCACTAGAAGCCGATAGTATTACGCCACTCAACGCAGACAAATTCCCGTCTTTAGTCGCTTTATCAACAGGAAAAGCAGTCAAAGATTTTCCAATGGCAATCAAACGCGCCGACAACCACATATCTTATTTGGAAGTTACAGCAAATCCTATCCTTTCACAGGCGCAACCATACAAAATCGAATTTGTTTTAGTTACGGCTCGGGATGTCTCGGAGCTAAAAAAGGCCCAAGACGTGATTGAAAATCAAAAACTACAAACCTTAGCTAACTCCAAACTCACAGCACTTGGAGAAATGGCAGCAGGTATCGCTCACGAAATCAACAATCCACTTACAATTATCTTAGGACGAGTAGACCACATGAGACGACTTGTTACCTCAGGAAAAGCCTCTGAATCCGAACTAAATCAAAGCCTTGATAAGATTTTAAATACGACATATAGAATTTCAAAAATCGTCAAAAGCATGAAATCTCTCTCACGCGAACACGAAGGCGATGATTTCGTTCACTCAAATCTTAAGGAGATTATCGACGACATCATCAATGTTTCAAACGACCATTTTAGCAAAAACGAAATTAAGGTCACCTCTGCTATCGATTCCAGTTTAGAGCTTGACTGTAATCCCGGCCTAATTTCTCAAGTATTCATGAACCTTTTAAGTAATTCAATTGATGCGATCAAAAGCCAAACTAATGATCGCTGGGTTAATATCGAGGCTCACGTCAAAGACGCCACCTTATACATTTCCTTCAGCGATTCCGGCCCCGGTATTCCTTTGAACATCCAAGAAAAAATTATGCTACCTTTTTTTACTACAAAAGAAGCAGGAAAAGGCACAGGAATCGGACTAAGCCTTTGTCGCACAATCATAACTAATCACAATGGCAAACTCTATATCGACAATGAATCTAAAACCACCACATTTAAAATTGAACTTCCAGTTAGACAATCTAAAAACCAAAAATACAAATCCGCTTAATTCTATTTATTGAAGGAAACATTATGAACGGCCGAGCTGTTCATGACCTGATCTACTATTTTTAACTGAACCGTAATAGTGCCCGAAGGTAATGAACTTATATCCAAAGTTCTAGACCACACCCCACCTAGACACTGAATCGCAAATGTCATGATTGAATTCACCTTAACAGTGACTGTCGCATCCTCGGAGCACGTTCCCATAAGAGGTAACTGATTTGCATTTACCAACACAGATCCATCGGCTGGTGATGCTAAAGCCATTTCTGGCGCAATTGAATCATGTTCAATACTGACAAACGCACAATCAGATTCTCTGTGACTATTTCTAAATTTGACGTAGAAAAAATTTATCTCATTTGATTTCTGCAACGTCCATTGTTTAAATGCCTTAAATGGCTCCCAAACCCCGCCGATATTACAGGCGCTCTCTTGGGTGATATACATCTCTTCCGCTCCAACTGCGGACAGCTGAAGCGCAACCGCTAAGTCTGGCGTGATACTTGCTCCATTATTTACTTTCAAGACGATCTGAAATCCGTCAGCATTATGAACACCACGATCAGACGTCTCTGCGCCAACATTGTCTGCGTTGGGTCCATCACAAGAAATGACCACAACAGAAACAATTACTAAAAGAATGGTTTTAGCGACTAAAAACATGGCCTATCGTTGTCGGGTTCAGAGTCCATGTACTTGAGTTTTTTGAGTAGTCAAATTGAGACGCCTCGATTCTGAACAAAAAAGTGTTCTCAAAAAATAAAAAAGGAGGCCCTTGAGCCTCCTTTAGCAAAACGAGTAGCTTTAGAGAAAACTATTTCGTCATTTTTTCTGTCATTTGGTAATAATTTTTTCTCATCTCGTCGGCGATGTGAGCACCTGATTTTAAATACTCTTGAGACAAACGAGATGCTTCGTTTACTTGAGTGTAAACGTGATCAGTGTATGTCTGACCCCACTTCATCACTTGATCAAGTAGAGTTTGAGTTGTTTTAACTTGATATCCATAAATTTCTTTCCAAGCATCTTGTGCTTGTCCAGCATAATTCAATAATGGATTCTCAGTTGTAAATTCTTTGTGAGCGGCCATTGATTCCTCCTTGGCTGTGTTATGTTCGATTTCTTTAACTTCTCTGTGTGGTCGTCTTGAGTCCGTATTTTTCGCAGTCATACTTACCTCTCTTTAAATCAAGTATGTGACTATTTTAAAAATTACGTCAAAACATTTTTTGCTGCAATTGCAGCATGATGTATAGAGTGGAAATTCTACTTTAAAAACCAATTTTTAAAAATATCTTTAGTTGAACCAGTTAATAACGGATTTAGCTCAAAAATCATTCGAATGGATTTATCAAAATATGGGGACCAGAATTTCTTTAACCAAGAATCATTCATGCGCACCATAATTTCCAAAACCTCTTGAGGAATCAAATCTGCTTTTCCCTGATGCATAAGGATTTGCAGTAGAATTTCACAGGTAATATCTTTGTTCGTGGCAACCTCCACCACTTTGATTTTCTTACCTTCAGTCAAGTAGCTCGATATATCTTCAAGGTTAATATAGCTCTTGTGATTCACGCTATAAAGTCTGCGATTTTCATATTTTCTAATTAGAATATTTGCACCAATATCTAATACTTCAGTATTTACTCTTTTATTTTTTGATTCTGTTTTTCTACTTCTATCATTTTTTTTCATAATAATTTTTTTTGATGTTCTAAAAGATTGCAACTCGGTTTTAGTCTATGTTTTACTAATTACATCTTATTACGTGAGGTGGCTATGTTAAAATGGATGGATCAACTTCAGCTCGCTAAAACAGACATGAAAAACCTTCTTTCCTCTAAGTCGACAAAGGAATTCGAACTTAAAATGGAAGTGATTTTAGAAAAACTCAGCACTAATCCGCAGCTATTAAATACACTATCAATCCTTCTTAACACTCAATCTCAGCTGAAATCGTTGATGAATTTCGGATTTGAAAAACTATGGAAAAACATTCAACTTCCTAATAAAAAAGATCAGGAACGCACACTATACATGCTTCATGAATTGCAATTCAAAATTCACCAAATGGAAAAAGAAGTATCTCGTCTGAAGCGTCCATACGGCGACGTCTCTGGTTTAAACAAGAAAAACTCAGAATCAAGACCCCTTACTGTTATAGAAAAACGAAAAGCAGATCAAGTCGCTTCGAAGATGGTGTAATGATGAGTTTGTTTAATATAATTCCCGAATCACTGAACTTAAAAGAGAAAATCAGTCCGTTTCTTAAAAACAAACTACCCATCGCGCCTACAGCATACGATACCATTGCACAAGTAGGCGGAATGAAGTTATTGAAATTCAAGCGACCAGCTCATGCTGCAAACAATCCTCTTCACACACCGCTGTTTATTATTCCATCTATGATCAATAGGTATTATGTTTTAGATCTACTTCCTGGAAAAAGCTTCATCGAATACCAACTCGCCCAAGGGATGGATATTTATTTATTGGACTGGGGTACACCGTATGATGAAGACAACTGGATGTCGCTAGAACAATTGATTAGTCATCGACTGGATTACTTTATCGACATGGTCACTTCAGATTCAAAAGCAGACAAAGTAAATATTTTAGGTCATTGCCTAGGCGGCACTTTAGCCACTATCTACACGATACTGTTTGGTGACCGCATAAACGGATTAATGCTCCTAACAGCACCTATTGATTTCGAACACGGTGGAAAATTAGGTCTATGGGTTAAGCAAAATCAATTTCGACCAGAAAGCGTAACCAAAGCCTACGGCCATATGCCTTGGTGGGTGCTACAGACATCATTTCAAATGTTAAAACCGATGCTGCCTTGGTATAAACTAGAAAAACTTATGAAGGAAATGAACAACCCCGAGTTCATGAAAAATTTTTGGGCGCTTGAGGTTTGGAGCCAAGACAACGTTTCGTTTCCGGGCCGCTGCTTCATCACACTAATTGATGAACTTTACAAAAAGAACGCTTTAGTCAAAGGTGAAATGTATTTACACGGCAAAACGTTGTCACTCAAACACCTCCAAAGTCCTGTTTTAAACATCGCAGCTACTGACGACCACATAGTTCTTTTCAATTCCACACTCCAAAACTATCATCTAGGTAAGGATGTTGATTTTGAATCCATCACATCGCAAGGTGGGCACATTGGATCAATACTGGGTTCACGTGCACAAAAGAATGTGTGGCCACAAATCACTAACTGGCTAACTCGGATCGACACTCCAAAGCATTAACTTTAAGGCGAAGCGTTTAATGAAATGGTAAAAAAGTCTTTTTTCACGACCTGCCAAAATCGAACCGTTTACTATGAACTGGATTACAAAGAAAATACAGAGGTTGTTGTTTTTCTAAATGGCCTCGCGGATTCTATTGAGTCATGGTCCACGATAAAATCATACCTTAATGGAAAACACTCTACGCTCTTTGTTGATTTAATAGGACAAGGAAAAGCCTTAGATGAAGATATCCGCCTAAATGCCGGAAAAGATCTTAATTTTAAAATTTCTGTCGACGAGCAAGCCCACGCTCTTAAAGAGGTTTGGGATTCCCTTAAGATCAAATCTAGCTTTAATCTACTTGGTTTTTCATACGGCGGAGGCGTTGCCATTCGCATGGCGACTCTATTCCCAGATTTGATCAGCAAATTGATTTTGTTTCTTCCCTACATAATCCGCCTAGATTTAGCATTTCCTATTCAACGTTTATGGGCTGGACAAATGGGTCTTTTAAAAAATTTAAACCTATTCAAACCTGGTCTAAGTGTTATTGGCGATAGTTATCAAAAAATGATTCGCGACTATATGAACTTCCGATTCTCTAAACACATTCCCGATTCTACTATTCGCCGAGTTTCTATGGATCTTACCGAGGGCATAATGCCCTTCAATGCATTCGATCATTTCCACGAACTTCCTCAGCAATCCGTTCATTTGATCACGGTTGAGCACGACACTTTGGTTCCTAAATCATTGTACTACGAAATTTGGTCCCGTTTACCCGAGGATAAAAAAGCAAGCTGGCTAAATATTAAAGATGGAGAACACTTGATATTCGAACAGGCTCCGCTGTACTGCTCCCAATGGATAGAGACGATTTTGAATTTTAAATCCTCTCCGGTGCCACGCCTATTTGAAGGCAATAGTTACCGCATGGAAACACGGGAAAAGACCACCCAGTCTCCTTACCCACCATTTTCGCCTCACTCGAAAATTTCCTAAATCGATACCGTTATTTTGCTTATAAATATAATTTATGCATTTTTGCGCTTATTAACCGAAAAAAATCTTTGTTTTTCAAGTTCAACGGTTTATTCTTATTTCAGGGGCTATTCGACTTTAGTCTCCAAACCGGGTTAAAAAGGGGCAAATCCATAGATACGTTTCAAAAATCTAGAATTTTCAATAATGAAAAAACGATTGTAATCGGTGTCGGCCTTAAATCAGATTCACTTATAGAAGTAAAAGAAAACCTGCTAGAACTCGAAGAACTTGTTTCTGCAGCCGGCGGATCTGTTGTCGCATCTATCACTCAAATTCTGCCGTCGTGGAACCCAGCTACCCTAATCGGTACTGGAAAGGTTCAAGAAATTAGGGAATTGGCCGTAGAGTTTCAAGCCGAACTTGTTGTCGTCGACCACATACTCTCTGGGGTTCAATCGCGAAACCTGGAACAGGCTATGGGCGTAAAAGTGCTAGATAGAAATCAGATTATTTTAGATATTTTTGCTCAGAGGGCGCAAACATTTGAGGGAAAACTGCAGGTTGAACTTGCCATGTTGTTAGATCAAATGCCTCGCATGGTTGACGCTTGGATGGGCTCGTTATCGCGTCAAGGTGGTGGGATTGGAACCAGAGGCCCCGGAGAGTCGGCATTGGAGAATGATCGCCGCCGTATCCGTGAACGCGTTTCCATCATAAAAAAGAAACTAGATTCCGTCAGCAAGAACCGCTCTCAGCATCGGGCATCTCGTCGCCGGCACGAAATTCCAAGTTTTGCATTGATTGGCTACACTAACTCGGGAAAAAGTTCGATTTTAAATCGCCTTACTGGCGCACAAGTTTTAGCCAAGAATCAGGTCTTTGCGACTTTAGATCCAACGACACGAAAAATCTTCTTACGAGATGGCCCACCAGCGGTTGTTACCGATACGGTCGGTTTTATCCGCAAACTCCCAGTGCAGCTCATCGAAGCTTTCAAGGCGACATTGGAAGAGTCCGCCGAGGCCGATGTATTACTTCACGTTGTTGACTTATCTTCACCCAATATGGAGCGACAAATCGAAGTAGTCGAAGGCCTCATTGAAGAATTCAACTGGCAAGACAAGAAAATCATACATGTCTTTAACAAATTTGACATCGCAAGCCCGGACCGAAAATTTAAAGTTAAACACTATCCACGCGTTTTTGTAAGCGCGCTAACAGGCCAAGGCATAGATCAGCTGAAAGAATTAATGGCCGACTCTGTATTGGAAATGCAAAAAAGTGTTCAACTGTTTTTCCCTAAGGCCGCAGAATACAAAATCTTTGATCTCGATCGCGACACTCGAATTGCTCGCAAAGAAGCGGCAACAGAAGGAACGGTTTGCTACGCCTCATTGACAACTCAACAGATTAATAAATGGAAAGAGTTTATCGTAAAATGACGATAGTCAGCGACCAAAATCAGATTGCAGTTTTTAAGCGCCGAACCGTAAAACGTAGGCGCTGACTTTTTTAAGTCTACTTCAACGCCGTCATGAGTTTATCGTAGATGCCGTCAAAACCGCCGTTGCTCATAATCACGATTAAATCACCTGCTTTAGATTCCTGACGAACCTGCTTTACTATAGACTCGACGCTTGTGTGCGCGACTGCCCATGGCTGCGATTTGGTATTATTTAAATCTTGAATCAACTCATCTACCGAGAAGCGATCAGCCTCAGCGATTTTAGATGTATCAAAGGCCTGCATAAGGTGAACCTTTTCTGCAGACTGAAAAGCAGCGGCGTAGTCTTTTTGGAAGACTTTACGTCGACTCGTAGCTGAACGCGGTTCAAAAATCGCGATCATTCTTTTTGTTGGGTATTTCTTTTTTATGCCCTTTAATGTTTCTACAACCGCTGTTGGGTGATGTGCGAAATCTTCGATAACTAAGCGACCACCGGGTTCACCCAGAATTTCTTGGCGACGTTTGACCCCCTGAAAACCATTAAGCGCCGACTGTATTGTTGCGCTTGGGACGCCTAAAAGATACGACTGCAGCGCTACCGCTGTTGCATTTAAAACATTGTAGTCACCCGGCTGATGCAACTGATACGGCCCAAGAACTTGTCCTTTAAAATAAACCTTAAACTCGGTTTCTTTCTCTGTCACTTTGACTACTTCACAGCGAGCGTGATTTTCATCAGCGACGGTCTCAAAGCCATAACTGTAAATACTTTTTGTTCCTGAATCACCTAAAATGTCTTTAATGTTTTTTTCATTTTGGTGATAAATCAACGTACCATCTTGAGGAATCAGCTTTAACAGTTTACGAAAGGCTGATTTCACATCATCAAGATCTTTGTATATGTCAGCATGGTCAAACTCAACGCTAGTCAAAATCACGTGCTTTGGACGATAATGAACGAACTTAGGAACTTTATCAAAAAATGCCGTATCGTACTCATCGCCCTCGATAACAAAGTAAGGAGATGTTTTTTCGGGATTACGGAAACTGTGATTAAAATTTTTTGGAATACCACCGATTAAAAACCCCGGTTTCTTACCTGCCGACTCTAAAACCCACGACATCATTGACGTGGTCGTTGTTTTACCATGTGTTCCCGAAATACAAACCGTATCGTGATTTTTCAAAATCAACTCACCGAGAGCTTTTGGTAAAGATGAATAGGGAACACCAAGCTTCATCAACTCAACGGCTTCGGGATTATTAGCGGAAATCACATTACCAACAACCACAAAATCGGGTTTTGGATTTAAGTTTTGTGCCTGATAGGGAGTTTTGATTTTAATCCCTAAACCTTCAAGCTGCGTCGACATCGGTGGATACGGGTTAGAATCTGAACCTGACACTTGAAAACCTTTATCTTTTAAGATTCCAGCCAGTGACGCCATAGCCGTACCACATATTCCCATTAAATAAATATGACTTCCGGGTTTTAAATCCATATATTCCCTACCTTAACCTAATGATGATTTTCTTAGACCTTCAACGATCCAGTTATGAATTTGCGGACGCAGCTGAGCAAAACGGTTTGTTTCCCGTCCATACACCAAGCGATTACTTAGGATAACCACCGATAAATCTGCTTTTGGATCATACCAAATTGACGTTCCCGTAAATCCCGTATGACCAATTGAATTTAGTGAAAAATAGCCTCCACAACTGGCGGATCCCGGTGTCGGCAACATAAACCCCAGCGCCCAATCCCCCTTGCCTTCCGGTCGAGATCGTTTTGTGAAAAGCTGAGTCGTTTTTTGTTTAACAAAGTAACGAGCGATACCCATCAACTGAGAACGCAAATGGAGCGAGTACCACCCCAAATCATCGATGCTGCCAAACAATCCAGCATGCGTAGACACACCACCAAGCGCCCAGGTATTTTCATCGTGCACTTCGCCTTGAAGTAGTTTTTTTCTCCATGGACACTCTTCTGTTGGAGCAAACAAGCTCGACCGAATCGTCGTTTGATTGCGAGGATGAAACTCAAGAGTTGTACCAGGATAATACTGATCTTTAATTTTATTCCACAAACTAACTAAATCCATTTTGTAAAACTCTTCCAAAATAAACCCAAGAACCAAAAAACCCACATCACTATACACACTTGTTTCTGAAGGTGTTAAAGGAAGGCTTGCAATCATTTTCCTTAAATCTTCGCGTCGTTTCTGCCAACTGTCACTTAAGTTAAGTTCTTTATAGAATGGCTTCCACCACTCCAAACCAGATGAATGATTCAATAGCTCAGTAATTTTGGTTTCTTTGTGCGGAAACCAGCTTAAAAATTGATGAACCGTAGAATCTACAGTCCATTTCCCCTCTTCAAAGGCATGCATCATGGCCTGAACGGTGAAAATTACTTTTGTTAAACTGGCAATATCATAATACGCATAAGTAGAGCCCACACCCACATCACATACTAAACGACCATTTTGATAGGCACGAACCAGCACTCCAGGCGTTACATCTTTGATGTTGTCTTCAATATTTTTAATTAATGTTTTTTCTAAAACTGAATATTTCATATTTTCTACTATTTTTTATTTTCGATGATTAAATGCCAGTGGTCATTAACTATTTTTACTTCTGCCGGCGTTCCAAAACTCAATGGCCACTGCGCTTTTTCGTGCCCACTCGGAACTCCACTATAGACTGGAATACCAAGATCCTTGGCCCACTCGCGCACAACCCAAGGCCAAAGTTTTTTGCCATTCGGCTCGTCGCACGAAGTAAACTGACCAATCAAGACTCCCTTGCAACCACGCAAAACGCCCGACAAGCTAAGCTGGGTTAAACATCGATCTATTCGATAGGCACGCTCACCGATCTCTTCCAAAAACAGAAACCGATTTTTAAAACTAGTTTGAAATGGGGTCCCTAGGTGACTTGTTAATGTTACCAAATTCCCACCTGTCATTTGAGCTTTAACAGATTTAACTTTCTTAGCTAACTCATTAACGGGCTTAATGTTTTTATATATCGTTTGCTCGTTTTCACCCAAAAGAATACCCGTAAGCTCCTTAAGCACTGGCTTCGGAATCTGATCCGATATCCAGCGATCCAAGTTGGACCCGTGGATCGAAGTCCAGCCCCAAAATTCATTCACAAATAGATGTAGCGAGGTGATGTCACTCAATCCCACCAGAACCTTTGGTTTTTTAGGTTTCGACATATATTTTAAGTATTTTAACAATGGGAGCGACCCATATCCACCGCGCAGACACCAAACCACATCCATCGCATCGTCGTTCAATGCGCCGACTAAAAATTCCGCACGCTTAACTTCGTCATTCGCGAATAGTGGATTCTTTTGAATCAACCGCGCTGGAAAGTTAAAGTTAAACCCAGGGTGCCGAGCTGAAAATTCCTTAAACTGCGCCTGCACCTCGAGTGAAGGTGAAAAACCAGGGGCGACGACGGCTATATTAATTCCATTTTTAGCTCGAGTTGACATACCCGTCCATTATGAATAATTTTTATTTAAAAAGGAACAACAATGTCCAATATTTCAGGACAAAATACGTAGCGAATGAACACCATCGAATTTAAAAGATACACTCATCAACATCTGATCGATCGCCTAGGTCCGTCGACTTGGGCTAATGTGTTTCTTGCCGTACTCATTATTGCTACAACATTAATCACATCGATTCTGACATCATACCATGTGACCATCTATCTTATTTTTTTAGTCCTATTTGTCGCACGCTTTCGCTTTTACGAGCGCGCGTCTAAACAAAATTTTGAATCCTTGTCAGATGAATCGATAAATAGCGACCGCCGCTATTTCACCTTCTTAATCGGATCAACTGGACTTTGCTGGGCTATCTTGATCGTACTTCCTGCACTCCTAAGTGTCGACACCCACTTTTGGGATCAGTTTGTCTACTTCTTGGCAACCGGACTTATCGCATCGGCCATATTTAACATTGGAATCTCTAAACGTAATTTTTTGGTCTTCTGCACCCCGATTTTAATTTCGTTATGCACATCTAGTTTTGTGAATCAATCGACGCTCTCTGAGCAAATTATCTTCATTCTAACTGGGTTTATATTTTTCTACTTTATCAATGCGTTACAAAGAAAAACTGAATTGTTTTATTATGAAATCTACAACCGCCAACAGGACATGATTCAAATTCTTGAGGGGTTTCCGGGCGCCATTTCTTTGGTCGAAAATGGTCGCTACCTTTACATGAACAAACGACTAATCCAACTCATGGGTAAAGGTGTGTCTTTAAAAAAAGACGATGCGTTAGGACTACATAACATTAACCAAGCTTTGGTTGAGAAAATTAAAGAGTTTGAAGCGTCAACCATGCTGCACGAAGAATTCGAGGCAGATCTCCAGACTGCTGAGGGGCGCAAAACATTTTGGATAATTCTTAAGAAGCTCCAAGAAAAGAAAGTCATGATCTTAAGCGTGGACATAGATGAGAAAAAAAATAATGAGCGAAAACTCGCCGAGCAAAACATTAAACTTATTGAATCATCCAAAATGGCCGCGTTAGGCGAAATGTCTTCTGGTATTGCTCATGAAATTAATAACCCACTCACTATCATCCAAGGATCTACTCGCCAAATTAGCCGCATAAGTTCTGCATTGAGCGAAGATTTACGTTCAGACCTAGAACGCCTCACTACAAAAATTGATTTAATGACATTAAGGATAACAAAAATCATAAAAGGATTAAGATCATTTGCCAGAGAAGGCTCACGCGATCCGTTTGACAAAGTTTCTTCCAAACAAATCATCGAGGAAACTTTATTTATTTGCGAAAGTCGATTTAAAAACTCAAATATTGATATCAGAAAAAATTTTGAATTGGATGTTTTTATTCATTGTCGGGCTGTTCAGATTTCGCAAGTTCTTCTGAACCTTCTTAATAACGCCTATGATGCGATCATTGAAAAAAGAAATTTAAACAAAGATGAATACTCGATGCCTGGCGATTTTATCGAAATTAGCACCCAGCAGCTTGACCACCAATTCCTAATTAAAATTACAGATTCGGGGAAAGGTATCCCAAAAGAAGATCAAAATAAAATATTGAATCCGTTCTTCACAACAAAATCCGTGGGAAAAGGCACGGGTTTAGGACTAAGTATCTCGAGATCAATCATGGAAGAGCACCAAGGCGCACTAGTTTTCAATTTTGATTCACCCCATACTGAGGTAAACTTGATATTTAATAAATTCTAACCCATTTCTAAATGACCGTGCGTACCTAACGCCTTCGAATTAGGCTGGCCAGTAAAGATAGACTTTGCAAAACCGACCAATCGAACAATGCCTGACTCTGGTGATTCCCAATAATCCACACTATCGACCTTTACTTTCAATAAACACAAGTTAGGATCCTCGAGACCTTCGGGAAACCAGGCTTTGTACATAGGATTCCAAAGTTCTTTGGCCTTCTCTTCATCTGTTGTGACCTCTGCGATCCCTTGCGCAGATAAAAACGAGAAATCTTTCGGATTTGAAAACGCCAAATTAACAAACGGGTTGTTTTCAATTTGATTTAACAAAATCGAAGACCAAGACGCAAAAAACCATAAATCACCGTCAAATTCCATTTTCTGTAATGTCATCGGACGACTAACCAATGTGTTTCCACCTACTTCACGCGTCGTTAACATCACAAACTTGATATCTTTAATGAGTCGACCAAAGTGAGCGATATCATTTTTATCTGAACTCTCCATTTCCCCTCCTAAAGAGACAAAATGCCTCGGATAAATTAATAAAATGTAGCAGTTCGGGTATAACCCCAACCACTATGCCTGATTTAGATCAAGCTGCAATCAGCAGGCCTAGATGAATCTAAACGCACTACTAACTAATCAATCACTGTCGGGTATTTCTCGCCAAAACAAGCGGCGCAAAATTTCTGACTATTCCCATTCACAGACTGATATAATCCATTCATCGATAAATAACCTAGGGAATCTGCACCAACGTAGTCTTGAATTTCTTTCTGTGTTCGATGAGCTGCAATCAATTGGTCTTTTTGAGGAGTGTCCACTCCGTAATAACATGGATTCACCGTTGGCGGCGAAGCGATTCTGAAATGAATCTCTTTAGCACCGGCACCACGAATTAAATTAATAATCTTCTTGCTGGTTGTCCCCCGGACTAAAGAGTCGTCAATGACTATCACGCGCTTACCACGCAATACTTCAGATTGCGGATTTAGTTTAATTTTAACACCGAAATCACGAATACCTTGAGATGGCTGGATAAATGTGCGCCCTACATAGTGATTCCTAATAATTCCAAACTCGAATGGAATACCACTTTCTTGCGAATATCCAATGGCAGCAGGAACACCGCTGTCCGGAACCGGAATAACAAGATCAGCCTCAACGGGCATTTCCCGAGCTAAAATTTTTCCAAGGTTACGTCTAGATTCATAGACACTCAAACCAAATACTTTAGAGTCCGGTCGAGCAAAATAAACGTGTTCAAATACACACTGGGCTTTTTTTTCGTTCTTCGCGTAGAAGGTTGAATTTAAGCCATCGTCATCCATCCATACGATTTCACCTGGTTCAACATCGCGAACATACTCGGCCCCAATTAAATCAAATGCGCAGGTTTCGCTCGCCACAACCCAGCCACCTTCCAGCTTACCAATTGATAACGGCCGAAAACCCCACGGATCACGTAACGCGATTAATTTTTTCTGCGTCAGAATCACAAAACTAAAGGCGCCCTCTACCGTAGGCAGTGCGTGCTTAAGCGCATCGATAATAGGAAGATTTTGATTCTTCGACAACAAATGCAGAATAATTTCAGTGTCACTTGTGGCCTGAAAAATAGCCCCCTCTGCGCGAAGCTTAGCTTTCAAACTCTTATGATTTACAATATTTCCATTGTGCGCTATAGCCACTGGGCCACGCACAAGTTCGGCATTTAATGGTTGAGCATTCGCTAAGAGATTTTGCCCGGTTGTTGAATACCGACAATGACCGATCCCTGCACGTCCTCGTAATCGCTTAAGTTCGTCTTCCGAAAAAACATCCCCCACTAAACCCAGACCTTTGTGAATGAGATGCTCATTGCCATCTAATGTAACTATACCGGCAGACTCTTGCCCGCGGTGTTGCATGGCATAGAGACTTAAATACGTCATGCGACTGGCTTCTTCATGATTCCATATACCAAACACAGCACACTCTTCACGAAAACCGTCGATGTGATCAAACATGACTATCCCCTTCGGCTTCTACCAAGTACGTAAGAAACCAGATTCCATTTATTAACTAATACATTTAATTCTTTTTCGAACTGAACCTGCTGAGAACTGTTTACAGCAAATAGGAAGTCGTACAAACGCTCTTCAAATAGGAACTTTGTTGAGTTGAACAAGTGACTATCTCCGGCATCGAACACGCATTCAAATCCGTTGGATTTCATTTTATCCAACGTAATAGCAAGCCCACCTTGACCAACAACTCGGCTTACCTGCGGCTTTGTTTTGGCAACAAACGCCGTCATAGCTGCGACGAAATCGCACAGCAGCGGAACCAATAAATCACCACTAAACGAAGATTCTTTTTTCAATACTTCTGCCGTTTTCGCGTAACTCACGACACCCGGCATCTGCACAAGATACACAGTCAAGTCCGGATCATTTAAAACACAGCCGGGAATCAGATCTTCATTTTCTTTTAAACCCACAATCCCAACGGCTGGCGTAGGTGGAATACCTTTACCTTCGGTTTCGTTATAGAAACTTACATTTCCAGAAATAATCGGAGCATCCAATCGTTGTGCAATTTCGGCATATAGATCACAGGTTTGAACAAAATCGGTCATAACTTCTATCCGTTCAGGATTTGCAAAATTCAAGCAGTCTGTCACTGCAATCGGCTTAAAACCTTTTACAGCTTGTTGAAGAGCTGGATAAATGATCGCATCAATCGCACCAATGCGCGTATCCATACGCATGAAGGCTGGGCGACACCCCACAGAAATAGCTAAATCACGACGTGAATTCAATCGCACCACACTTACTGTGTGGGAAGCATCCCTAACTGTGCGCGTACCTACCCGCTGATCGTATTGTTCAAAAATCCAATTTTTATTTTTATAGAACGCATTTTGCTTTAAACTCGCTAGCAACTGATCTTTGTTTTGACTAGATACAGGTTCAATCATCGATTTTTTGCGTTTTGCCTGATACGGGATAAATGGTCGTTCATAGCGAGGCGCCGAATCTGTGATGAGCGTAGGGTCAATTTCAGTAACAACATCGCCTTTCCAAAACAAACGCATTTTTTTTGTATCCGTAATTGTACCAATAGGTGCGGCATCCAAATCCCATTTTTTAAACACGGCTTGAATCGCCTCAAGATTTTTAGGTACGCACACCAAAACCATACGCTCTTGGCTTTCTGACAGCAAAATTTCTTCCGGAGTTATTGAGGAATCTCGCTGTGGTACTTTATCTAGATGCAAATCCATCCCAACTCGACCCTTTGAAGCCATCTCAAACGTACTCGATGTTAATCCCGCCGCACCCATGTCTTGCATACACACAACCAAATTTTTTGATAAAACTTCTAAACAAGATTCAATTAAAAGTTTTTCCAAGAATGGATCGCCGATTTGAATATTTGGTTTTTTACTATCAATATCCTGATCGAACGACTCGCTGGCCATTGCAGCGCCATGCACACCATCTTTGCCTGTCTTAGCCCCTACATAAACAACTAGGTTACCAACACCTTCAGCCTTGCTGCTAGCCAAATTCATATGACCTTCAAGCAAACCAACTGCCATTGCATTAACCAAAATATTTTTATTATAGTTCTCGTCGTATTCAGTGTAACCCGTGATCGTAGGGACGCCTACACAGTTTCCATAACCACTGATTCCCGAAACTACGCCCTTAACCAAACTTTTCATGCGCGGAGCATTCTCGTCACCAAAGCAGAGATAATCCGCTAAAGCTATCGGCCGCGCGCCCATTGTAAAGATATCTCGCAAAATCCCGCCAACACCAGTAGCAGCCCCCTGATAGGGTTCGATAAAACTCGGGTGATTATGACTTTCCATTTTAAATACTATTTTTTCACCAAATCCAATATCCACTACGCCCGCATTTTCATCCGAATCATCGCGAGTCATTCCGTTACGATAGGAGAACTTTCGTAAGTGAACCTTAGAGCTTTTATAGGAACAATGTTCACTCCACAAAGCCGAAAACAAGGCCCACTCTAAACCCTGCGGCGGACGACCAAGTAATTCCGAGATACGCTCGTATTCAGCTTGAGAGATACGATAGTGTTTTAATTTCTCTGTTAACGTACGTTCTGCAACCATAGACTCTCCAGTAAAAACCATCGTTTAGATAAACTTAAATCCATCACTACCACCCATCCAATCAAACAACGCTCGTTCGGGATGAGGCATGAGTGCCGCTACATTTTTTTCTTTATTCATAACGCCAGCGATATTATTCAACGATCCATTTATATTTTCTGCATAACGAAACCAAACCTGGCCTTGCTCTTCAATCTTATCTAGCTCTGGCTTATCGGCGTAGAACCGGCCTTCCCCATGAGCCACAGGAAGTCTTAACTTCTTCTTATCTGATTTTGAAAAGTGTGACGTTGAATTAACCGTCTCAATCACAGTCCACTTATCAATGAAATGACCGTGATCATTGCGAACTAATACGCCTGGCAACAATCCAGTTTCACACAAAATTTGAAATCCGTTACAAATCCCTAAAACTGGTCGACCCGTTTTAGCTAAATCTTTCACTGAAGCCATTACAGGCGATCGCGCTGCCAAAGCGCCACAGCGAAGATAATCGCCATAGCTAAAACCACCAGGAACAATCACCATCTTAACCGAATTAATATCAAAACGATCTTTATGCCATAGCGGAACAACCTCATATCCATGAGCTTGAGTCATCTTAACGACATCTTGATCACAGTTTGTTCCTGGAAATGTAACAACACCGACCTTCATAACGACTCCTGCTTATAACGATTCAATGGTGTAGGTTTCAATTAAAGGATTGAGCAATGTCTGCTCCGTAATCTCGATGGCCTTCTTTTTAGATTCGGCCGCATCCGTTTGTTTTAAATCTAAAACAATGTACTTTCCAATGCGACATTGATTCACACCTTGTGAGTTTTGATTCAAATAGTCCTGTACCGCACGACCCTGAGTATCCAGCAAAACTTCCCTTGGCAAAATCTTAATTCCCCATTTCATTTTGACCTCACTTTAAAACATTCATTAATCGTTGGTTAACGTCTTCGTAACTTTCTTTGATCGAACCTAAGTCGCGGCGAAAGCGATCTTTATCTAATTTTTCGTTCGTCTTAATGTCCCACAAACGACAGCAGTCTGGCGTAATTTCATCTGCCAGCAATACTTGATTCTGCCCATCTTTACCAAACTCCACTTTGAAATCGATCAACTTGATGCCAATACTGACAAACAGCTCTTTCAAATGATCGTTGATCTTTAGCGCGTAGTTTTTAATTTCCTGCAATTGTGCCGTCGGAAGTTTGTAAATTATGCGAATTTGTTCTTCGGATACAAAAGGATCTGCTAACTCGTCATTTTTTAAATAAAATTCAACTAACGGTTCTGACAAAGCAGCACCTTCATCTATACCCAATTTCTTCGCCGTTGAACCTGCCAGAATATTTCTAACCACAACTTCAAACGGGATGATTTCTACTTTTTTTACAACCATACCGTTAGTTCCTTCTGAACTTACATAATGAGACGCAATCCCGCGCCCCTTCAAATATTCAAACAGTCGAGCCGCTATATCGCGGTTAACCCGACCTTTGTTTTCAAATGTCCCTTTCTTAAGAGCATTAAATGCCGTTAAGCTGTCTTTGAATTCAAGGTAGTACTGATCTGGCTGTGCCGTCTTAAATACCTTCTTAGCCTTCCCCTCATACAGTAGTTCTTGATATTGACTCATTTTCTATCCTCGTGCTGAAGCACTTTCTTTTGTTTCTTAATAACTTTAGAAATCGTGTCTCGATGCTTTTTTCCACTAAAGATATCTTCAAGATCTTTTTTAGTGAAGTACGACGAAATCACTTCATCTTCGTTAATTTTATACTTCAAATGTTCACCAAAACCTAGCGAGTGACACAATCTTTGAACATGGGCGTAGGCAACTTCGCGTGATAGACCTTTTTTAACCAAATGAAGCAACACATGAGAACTGTAAAGCTGTCCCTGTGACTGCTCCATATTGTCGAGCATTCGTTTGGCATTTACTTCTAGACCATCAATCAAAACCGCCATTCGATTTAACGCATAATCAATTACGATAAAGCTGTCTGGAAAAATCACCCGCTCGACTGATGAATGGGAAATATCACGCTCATGCCATAGTGGAATATTTTCCATCGCCGACAAAGCATACGATCGCAATAAACGCGATAAGCCCGTAATATTTTCAGCACTGATCGGATTTTTTTTGTGAGGCATCGCTGACGATCCTTTTTGCCCTTTCGAAAACCCCTCTACGACTTCGGACACTTCACTGCGCTGCAAATGACGAAGTTCAATCGCTAAACGTTCAAGCCCTGCCCCCAGTAACGCAATTTGATTCAGCAAATTCGCATGCCGATCACGCGGTACTACTTGTGTCGCTACCCATTCTGCTTTTAACCCTAAATAACTGCTGACTTTCTTCTCCACAATGGGCTCTTGCGATGAATACGTGCCCACAGCACCTGACAATTTACAAATACGTAATTCTTCTAATGCCTCGGCTACCCGTTTTTCATTGCGGATAAGCTCCGCCAAAAAACCCATTAACTTCATACCGAACGAAGTCGGCTCTGCAAACATACCATGGGTGCGACCCGCACATAGAGTTTCCTC
>DDTZ01000079.1:26641-46010 GCA_002344565.1 Bdellovibrionaceae bacterium UBA2351
TTTTTTCAAACGAGCCGTCGAAGCTAGCAACACCGCGCCTGCTTCTTGAATTTGCAAACTAAACGCCGTATCGAGCACATCACTGCTGGTCATGCCATAGTGGATATACTTTCCGTCTTTACCTACGTTTTCCGCCACATTGCTTACAAAGGCGATCACATCGTGTTTTGTAACCGCTTCGATTTCTAGGATACGTTTCACACTAAATTTTGATTTTCTAGCGATAGCTTTATATGCCTTATGAGGAATGATACCCAGTTCGCTTTGCGCCTTGGCGACCGCGATTTCCACTTGCAACATTTTACTGAACTTGTTTTCCACTGACCACAACACAGACATTTCTGGTCGCGAGTATCGATCTATCATCTTAATTCCTTCGTCGTTTCTTTCTTTAATTTATCGGTTACTTTACTTATTAAATTTTTTTGTGATTGGAATTGAGTTTCACGATTTAACTGATCCCAAACCTCATAATTGTTAAAAAATACATTGCCGAAATCTTTAGATTCTATAGGTCGATTATGCTTGTTTGGATAACGAACCCAGCGACTTGGCCCTAAATCTTGATACGTGTAAACATACTCTTGAGGATAGTTTTGAATTCTTGCTGATGATGTTTCAAAACGCTTACACCATTTTTGAGAAATTTTTTCTCCATAGTATTTAATATAGTCTTTGTTAAAGCGTTGATTATTAGGAATCAAAATCCAAACATCAAAACGATTTTCAAATGTGGTCTGCTGCCAAATTAATAAATTTTCATGAGTCCATGGGCCAAAAACATCCTCAATCCAAACAGAATGAAGCGGCAATTGCTGAGTTTCACGATCGACGTTAACTTCAACTGAATAGCGAGCCCACGTCCAAACGGGCTCAGCCACTCCTTTAGGGTACATTATTTTTCCAAGCTGTGGTTTATAATAATAGGTTTCCTCGGACGACAAACCCCACACGAGAGTTTTAAAATGAGTGATCCCATTTAACTCGCCCTTGGCTTCAAAACCCGTGATTTCTTTATTCGAATTCAAAGCAAAATCTAAAATTTGAGTTTGTTCGAAGGCATCAATGTTCTGACGTTGCAACCATTGATGGTTGCGCTCAAGCGAACGCCGGCTTAAAAAGCGCGTAAAAAATGGATTCATCAGCGGCAAAGGAAACTGACCTTCGACAACATCTCCAAACGCTACATCTTTTTGACTACTCAACGAACGGCTTAAAAATTCTAGCCATGATTTTTTAAAATCAGTATCCAGTCCTAAAGATTTCTGCCCGGCCTGATAGAAATTTTCAGTCGAGGACTCTAAACGGGAAATAAACTCAGATGAGACACCCAATTCTTTGAGTTGATATTGAATAAAACTAGATTTAAATTCCAGCGGGCCAGATCCTAGACACACAGTAAAACCAGAATCTTGAGACACCATGGCTTCTTCATTATTCAACTTTTCAACAAAGAACGGATTCATCGTCTCTGAAGAGAAAAAACCGAATGGTCCTTCGATATCTTCCATTGGCCAACGGCCAAGTCCAGCGTGCAAATCGATATACAGAACATTCCAGCCTTGACGAGATAACTCACTCGCCACCCAACCTACGTTGTAAAAAGACCCAACTACCGCTACGTCGTATCGTTTCAATTCCATTTTTCCCCCACACGACGAACAACAAAGTGTTCACGAAAAGTCATCATCAGTGATGACCGATTAAAATCTTCTAAAATGTCCTTAGATTGAAACACTAAAGACTGCACAATCGCTTTACCGGCATCCATTTCAGGAATGACATGATGAACTGTCACGCCCATCGGTGCCTTATCGTGGAATGATTTTTCAATCGCTTCCAGCCCAGGATATAGAGGCAACAAACTGGGATGCAAATTTAATATATCTGACCGGAATGAGTTAATAAATTCCGCCGGCACAATACGCATGAATCCTAGCAAAAATAGTCTACTGATATGTCGCGATTTTAGAAACTGTTTCCATTCAGAAAAGTCGACTTTTTTTGTTTTAGATTCGCTTCTTGTTGCTGGCGCAAACACGGGTATAAAATTCCGACGGGCTTTGAAGTTAGCCGCCGCTAAAAAACGATGAGAACAAACAAGTCTTATGTTACAGCCTTCTTGATCCAGCAGAGCCTGCATATTACTCCCTCTACCTGATACCAAAATGGCCATTTTCTTCACCCTTAGACTCCTTAAGGCCTAGAAAAGATAAAATCCTTATCCTTCTTGTTTTTCTTTAATTTTACCAAGCCCAGCTCAAACGGGCTCATCAGAACGTTCTTGTTTTTAAAATAGGCTTGCGCCGCTTTTAGCGTGCGCTCTTTATCCTTAGCACTCACAACGAGCACCATACCGACGCCACAATTAAATGTCGTCAACATCGATTCATGATCTAAACCGGCTTTATTTTGCGCCTTTTTAAATATCGCAGGAAATTCCCAAGGCGTTAACTGGCAGTACATGTGAGTCGGGATCACGCGTGGAATATTTTCGATTCCACTGCCGGTAATATGAGCAGCAGCCTTGATGTTTAATTTGGCTTTTAAGGCCTCTAGGAACTCAACGTACAAAAAGGTTGGTGTTAGTAATGTCTTTTTGAATGCCGGTTTTTCATCAGCGAAAATTTTTCGCACGAGTGAATATCCATTCGAATGAAAACCCGAGCTAGGCAAGGCAATTAAAACATCACCCACTTTTACGTTGTGTGCACCCCAGCGCTTAGCTTCATCAACTACCCCAACTGAAAACCCAGCACAGTCAAAATCATTACCGGCATACACACCTGGCATCTCCGCCGTCTCTCCGCCGATAAGCGCTAAGTTACTGTCATCGCAGGCTTGCTTAATAGAGGCTAGAATTTTTTTAGCCTGATTTAAATCCAATTTCCCCATAGCGAGATAATCAAGAAAGAACAAAGGAGATCCACCCGTGCACATTAAATCATTCACACACATAGCCACTAAGTCTTGGCCAATGCCATCATACGATTTAAGCTCAACGGCTAGTTTAACTTTAGTACCCACGCCATCGGTACAACTAATAATACATGGATTCTTGATGCCTTTAGGTAAGCGAAATAAGGAAGCAAAACCACCCACAGCTTCAACTATCTTATCTTGATGTGGCGAGCGTTTATTTGAACGTTTCCCGATCCAATCCACAAACTCGTCGCCTTTTAGTATGTCGACACCGGCATTTTTATAATTCATGGCTTTTTTAGTAGACGATTTAGGCTTCAGATTACGTTTAGGGGTCGGGTTTTTGATGCTAGTAACATTTTTACTAGTGAACGTTCCGGCAGTCGTTGCATTAGCACGAAATTTGTTCATAATCACCCTTGGTATGGATGTAATATGTAATCGTACCCGTGTTTTTTGTCAAAACTAAATCTCTAACATGGAGGATAATAATGAAAAGTTTTTTTCTCGCAGTCTTGAGTCTATTTGCCTCACTCGTGTGCTTTGCTAATCAAACGCCTATCTCATCAACAACCGCCGCAAAAACTCTATTTGATTTCAAGGTTAAAGATATCGACGGCAAAGACGTTGATTTAGCCCAATATAAAGGCAAAGTGACTTTGATTGTAAACACAGCTTCGGCCTGTGGGTTTACTCCTCAGATGAAAGATCTTCAGGATTTACAAACTAAATATGGAGCCAAAGGCTTTACCGTTTTAGCATTCCCTTCGAATGACTTCAAACAGGACACGGGAAACAATCAAGAAATTTCAAAGTTCGCCCATGATAAATATAAAATCACATTTCCTTTGATGGATAAAAACCCAGTTACCGGCGCCGATAAGCAACCGGTCTATAAATTTTTAACGGAATCTAAACCCGGAACGCTGTTTACCGACGTAAAGTGGAACTTTGAGAAGTTTTTAGTTGGCAAAGACGGTAAAGTGATAGATCGATGGTCGTCTATGACGTCGCCGACCTCAGATAGCATCGTTAGCAAAATCGAGGCGGCTCTAAAATAGGGGTTTTATGAAATTTCTAGTATTAACTGTGGTTGCAATCAGTGTAGCTGTCGGCGCCTTTGCAAAAACAGAAAAGAAAAAATTAGATTTAACAACGATTAGCAAACCGGTACCTAAAGCTGAGCCCGAACCAACACTAACGGAGCCACAGATTGCTAACGAAGCTCTACCGGAAACGACACCGGTGCCTGCGACTCATATTCGAGAAGGCTACACGCCGATTGATCTAAAACAGTTAAAAGAGGTGAACAAACCCATCAAGACTAACTCTACGGCGACGGTAAAATGCAGAGCTTCAACGGGAGTTCAGTATCTACCCACAGATTCTGGTTTTGAAAACTGCTTGAAGCAAAATGAAATCGACAAATCTCGCGCAGCGACTCGAGATGGTGATCCCAATCGCAGTGGCGATCAAGCACCTGGACAATCAGTAGATTTTTCATTTGGCGAGAGTAACTAGCAAATAAAAACGCCGCTAAGATCCAGCGGCCTCTATGTTTAAAAACAATTTACTAGGCGATTACTTAGCTTGACCAGCTTCGCGCGTTTCCACCGGAGGCATTTTAGGCGGCTGTCCTGCTGGAGCCGATGAGGCCGATGCTGACGACGAACCAGACTCCGAACCCGATGCCGCTGGAGCCGCTTCTGCTTGCGCGACGATGGCTTTTTTAATTTCAGGGCGCTCTTTAAGAGTGGTTACGAATGCCGCCAGGGCGTTACACTCAGACTTTTGCGCTTTTTTACTGTTATCGCAATAGTAACTAAAACTATGAGTTTTATTTTCTACGTCCGTCATGATATCGCCTTCAAGTTTGACTAAAATACCACGCAAACCATCATTGAATTCGAGAAGCTTTTTTTCGTCGCCTTCTTTAACAATAACTTCGCCGGCTGACTCAATCACTTCATTAAATTTAGCTACGCAGTTCACAGTTAGATTTTTCTTAGGATCAATCTTAATACAAAGATCTTTATCGATCGTACCCGCCGCCGTACTGAAGCCATAATTTGGACATTGAAAATCACCATTACTCACGTTGCAACTGTCGCTTTGACCATCTTTTGGCATACCACATAGAACACCAGAATCTGTTCTTACAAGTGTCGACGGACGACCGCCATAAATACAACTGTAACCATGCTCACGAATAATTTTTCCTGGATCTTTGTTTGCATCTGCCGGAGCCAAAGAATCACGAATCTTTTTATCTTCTAGTTTGATTTGAGGATTACCCCAGTAACCCATGTACTTGCCACCTTCATAACCAAGATAGCTAATTGTCGCCACTTCACCTACGTTGCTTAACAATTTGTGACCTAATGTCGTATTCGACTTTCTATAAATAGTCGCAACGTCTGATGCCTTTCCGCCAGCTGAATAATATTTAGCTTCTGTACGCGTGATATCAGTTCTAGCCTTTAAAATCTGACCATCTAACTTTTTAACCTCTTTCAAGTTACCCGCAGCACGAGCCGCTTCACGCTGTGCCTCAAGAGTTTTTACATCCTTAAGCTTTGTAATAATTGCTGTTTTCAAACCATCCTTACTACCTAACTGAGTCGCTACCACGCGAATATCAGCTGGTTTTAGACCGGCTTTTACAATGGCACTTTCTACTGCCGTTACCTTTGAAGCCACACCTGAGGCTTCAGCTGCTGCCAAACGTTTGGCGTAGCCTTCTACAGCGGCATTTGTAATTCCTGATTTCGCTTTGCTTGCTACTGAAGCCACAGCAGATACAGGTGTTTTAGCGGCCTCAATTGTTCTAAGAGAGGATGTTGCGATTTTAGACCCACCCCATTTTACACCTTTTACAACCCAACCAGCCACCGCACTAATCACAGCTTTTGATTCACCAACTAAAAGATTCCAGTACAGTGAAAACATGGATTGCGACTTGACTGGAGAAGCATCAAGGCCACTCGTTTTTGCAGGCACATAATTAGCCGGAACTTGGTAGTCAAACTTCTGAGACTGTGATGCTTCCAGAACTTGCCCTAAATAAATTATAGCTCTTAAATAAACTAATTTATCTTCATCACTTAAATTAGCAATTTTATCTTCGGATAAAATCATCGCTGATAAAGGTAAGCTATCAAAGCCCGAGCCTTTCTTTACTGAAGCACCACTTGCTAAACTCAGTTGCGATAACAAAAACACAAAAGCCAATGCAATACGCTTGATTTTCACCACACTTACCCCCGGAAATATTATTTTAATACACTTCCCTGTCGGACGCTGTGAATTAAACTTAACGATAAATTGAAAACACGAAAACGACTAGACCAATTATCAAAATCTGAGTTTCAAAAAAAACCCCAAGCAAGATTTTTCTCTTCTTTTTCTCAACATGAGACACCCCAGTACGCTATTACAAGCCCATTATTAATTCGAATTGATTTGGGACTTTCCCTGGGTCATAATAGATATACGGGGGCAGAGTGAAATCACTATTCATCTATTTATTTTTGCTATTATTTTTAGTGTCCGGCCGAACTCACGCTCAGTCAGAGTCATCGGATGCGTTTGACCCTTTTTCAGACTACTCGGAATTCGACCAAGACTCTGATGAAGAAGCCGACGTAAATTTTTTCCGAAACGGACGACTCCTAACTCTTGGTCTAGCTACTGGTCCCCGAAGTTTTACAAATGGTATGGCTAAAGCTTATGGATCTGGACCCAATTTCGGTATTCAAATTAGCTATTTCTTTGATTTAAAAACAGCTCTGGGTGTTGGTATTATGACCGGTGACAGCCCTCTGAAGTTCTCTACTCTGTCGGGGAACTCTGTTAATAACTACTCCGGCAATGTGTCCTTCACATCTATTAACTTCAACATAAAGTACTTTATGAATACGCAAAACGTTACCAAAGGATTAGCGGATATTAATCCGTATATCTTGGGCGGTTTTTCGCAGTGGTACCGAACGGTTTCTGTCACTGAACTTAGCGTCCAATCACGTGAAAACGTTATGGGCGCTGACGTCGGTATCGGCGTCGAAGTTCCTTTGATGCGCAGAAAAGCCTTCCTGGGGCTTCAGGCAACCTACCATTACATCAATTTCGGCGATGAGGGAAAAGATTTCCTTTTCAATGGAAGCACAAATGAATTGATGGAGAACAAGATTGATGGTGATTTGATGGACATACTACTCATCATCGGATTGAACTTTTAGTGGATTTTATTTAGTGATGACTTTTGTGAGACTGGCTTGTACGCCGGTCTTTTTTTTTGCCGGAATCCATATCCACAAATAAAAAAACCCGGCTTTTACACCGGGTTTTTCCTATGAATTAATAATCTCAGATTTATTTTTAAAGTTCTACCACAAAAATCAAAACTAGACCTCAACATTTACGCGCCGAATTGCAAAAACCTAGCAGCTGACTTTTACTTATGTTCGGAGCTTTGTTCTATGCTTCCTTCTTCTGCGGTCGCGTTTCTTGATAGATAGAACTTTTCTAGTTCATCTCTGAAATACTTTCGTTCGAACTTTCTGTACGATTCGTACTTTACTTGCGAACCTAGGATTTCAACTATCTTGGCTTCTGTTTCAGACTCGGTTTCTTTTAGCTTCTGCATGCCTTGCTCTAAGAAGTCGGTTCTGACGGAATCTTTCTTTTCTAATAATGTTTTTACTAGCGTTTTCGACATCGCTACAACCTGGATTGATTTTTCTTCTTCGATTCTCCAAGTACGAAGCAAGTATTCCATCGTTGCTTTGCCAAAACGTTCGTTGAAGTCAGGACTTAGGTACATCTCATAGAATTGATCCGTGTATAATACTAGGTCAACATAGGAGTCCTTAACTTCAGGCTCACGCTTTGGATTGAATTTCTTCGCTTCCATATCTTTTTTAGCTTCGGCCGCTTGTTCCGCAATCAGATCCTTAACGGGATTTAGATTATTCGTAACTTTTAGATACGTCGCCTGCAACACGCCAATCGCGATGGCACCAACAACAAAACCCATCACCATCTGCTGGAATCGTTCTCTTTTTTGCTTTTTCAATACCGTTTTCGTATCCGCGGTTAACTGATTCGCATCATCATTACCACTGATGGCAATATGAGCCGTTTGCTCTGCTAAGGTAGCCTGAATACGCTCTAGTACCGTATTTGACAGGGCATTTAGCTTTTCAACCGGGATGCTGCCCACCAAAGACTTTTCAACCTGAGCGTGAATTTCTTTCGATAGACGTTCTTTTGTTTTATGCAGCTCCGACAGTAGATCCTCTTTCAGTCCTTTTAGCTTATCAAGCTCAAGTAGCTTGAGTTGGTTTACCTGATCGTACATGTCTTTCGTCATTTGAGTTTTTTCCATCTCTAGCTGCGAACGATGTTGGGCCTTTTGACCCTCAAACTCTTTCTTTAAACCATCCAGTTTATTGGCATGGTTATCTATTTCAAATTTCATTTCGCCAACGCGCTTCTCATAGCTTTTAGAATCCAAGATCAGCTGGTCTTTGTTTTGAATTAACAACCCAACTTCCTTCTTTAGATCGACCAGCTGCGAAGACAACATCTGCGTGTCTGTTTTCGTTTTTTCATTTTCGGCTTTCAGAGTTTCGTGATCGGTCGTCAATTTTCCAAACACAGTTTTCAACTCTGCAATGCGAGTTTCAAGCAAGCCATTTTCTTCAACTAAACTCTTATTTTTAGTGAAAAATTCATTTTGCTTTTCTTTAGCCCACGCATCCAGCTCGCGTTCTTTTACTACTTCCGCAGAAGCCAACTTAGTTTCACGCTCTTTCCAATCATTTTCATGCTTCACTTGTTCGGATTCGATCCATTTTTGAAGTTCAATCCGCTTTTGTGATTCTAAATTACGTAGCTCGAGTTCCCGCTCAGACCATTCTTTTTCATTCTTAGTGCGCGTTTCAATTTCCCACGCAGTAGTCTTAGCTCGAAGATCCGACTCCCACGCTAGTGTACGTTCTTTTGTTACCCGTTCAAACGTAGTCATTTCTTCGTTTTTTTCTTTCTCTAACTTACGAACAGCAGCTTCGCGGTCCGCCCACTCTTTTTCGTTCTTTGCACGCGTCTCGACCACCCAATCATTCGTGTCTTTTTTGATCTTAGCTTCATACTCAGCCAAGGTCTTTTCACGCTCTTCCAGTTCTTTTAATTTAAATTCGCGGTCTTTATTTAGCTTAACTATGAATTCTTCTTCTTTTTTCTTTAGGCCATTGTGAAACTCAGCCAATTCCTTGTTTTTACGTTCTTCTTCAACTTCAAGATCCATATAGCGAGCAGAAATATCTTTCTCTGCCAAGTCTTGACGCTTTTTAAGACGTTCTTCAAAATCAGCGCGCTTTTCAGATAATTGTTTTTCTAAGTTATCTTCTTTAGCTCTTAATTCATCCTCGAATGTCTTGCGACGTTCGATTTCTTCTTTTTCATAGCGTAAAACAAGAAGCTTCTTTTCTTCTTCTAGATCTTTAACTTCGCCGCTATAGCGTTTTACATCCAATTGAAGAGACGAGATCTCTTGTTTAAGACGATCAATATCGGCTGCGGAATCTTTCTTAATTTGATCGATTTCGCTCTTTGCAGTTAATATCATCTTGTCATGTTCAATCTTGTTATTTTCTTCAGTTTCTTTGATCAAAGACTGAATCTTCTTTTGCGCTTCACGATCTGTACGCTGCAATAGAAGTTCCTTTTCTTTTTCAGCGTCATTCAAAATCGTTTTCTTAAGCTCTTCGATTTCTAGCAATGACTTGTTTTTAAATTGATCTAACTCACGCTGCGCAAACTCACGCATAACCGTAACTTTTTCGCGCGCTTCTTCTACGATCTTATTCGATAAATTTTCATTTTCTTTTAGAACACGCTCGGCATCACTCTGAGCTTCTTCAATCTTATTTTTATAATAATCGTCGGCTTCTTTCTTGTAACCGTTGGCTTTTTCGTAGATTTCTTGGACTTTCTTTTGAGCATCTTCTTGCGCTTCGTTAATAACGCCAACGCCTTTGCGTTTTGCGTCCTGAATGATTTGCTGAGATTGCATCGACGCATTCTGCAAGATTTCGTCTTGCTTTAATAGCGTCGCGTTTTCAATACCCGCAGCTTTATTCTCAGCGATTTTTACTAGTTTATCATGGCTATCTTGAGCTAATTTTACAATTTTTTGCGCTTCCGCATGGGCACCCTGAATCAGACGCAGTAATCCGTCTTTTTCATCTTTAGGCAATTGGCTCTTAACGATTTCTTCCTTCTTGAAGCATTTTTCAAGCAAGTTAAACGATAAGTAAATTTCTGATTTACCAACTTTAACTTTATCACCCGGCTCAACACTGACTGTTTTCTGAGCGGGAATTTTTTGATCATTCACAAACGTACCATTTGCAGACCCTTGGTCTTCAATCCAAATGCGATCGTGTTTAAGAGTTACGATAAGGTGAATACGGCTGATGTCCGGATCCCCAAAGGCAATAGTTGCGTCCAATGAGCGACCTACCGTAAACGAGCTATCATCAACTATTTTGTAGTCGACCTCTTCGCCCTGCTGTATTGTCACTATAAATACCTGTATACTCTTGGCCATTTTATTCCCTTATGAAGCTTTTCTACAAAGCTCCCGGTTTTAAACCCAAGAGCTCTAAGAAAAGCTTCGATTACGACGCTTTAGTTTTCTTTAATTCATCAAGTTCTCGACTACGAGCCGCTTTTGCGATTTCTAAGTTAATAGACTCTTCAGCAAGCGCCTCTTGAGGATCTTTATGCTCATCAAATGGTTTTTCATTTGACGGATAATCATTATTGTCTGAACGGTACCAGATTAAATCTAAAGAGCTCTCAAATCGATCAACCATTGATACAAACACGCGATCAGGAGAGAACGTCGTATTGATCATGTTTAACGCTAACGAGAAGGCAATACCAAAAATCGAAGAACTCATCGCAAATGAAATCTCGAACAAGAAACGGTCCATTACGTTCTTAGTGGCATCAGCATCCGCAAGGTTCATGTTACCTAATTCAGGAAGACCTTTCGCAATACCGATAAACGTACCCAAGATACCTGCAACCACAAATAAGCCGGGAAGGATAGAAACGATATCGTTTAAACCTGAAATCGGGAACACACCAAACACGCGATTAAAACATGGATTATGATGGAACGTTGCACGAGTAATGTGCAAAAGCTTTGGTGTATCGTTAGTCCATTTCAAGAATTTTAATTGTTTTAAAATATCTTTCACTAACCAAGCACACCCCTGCTTCACTAACCAAATACGATCAGACCAACGCATAACTTTATCACGCTGACGACGCATCATACGGTCACGAACCTCGAACGCTTCGTAATATGTTCTTTCAAGAATCTTCTTAGATAAAACATAGAATGATTGTTTCGTTGATTGCCCAGGAACCTGAGTTTCCATATATTGAGACACTCGTTTTTCAAATTCACGAGCAAACCACTCGTGGCGTTTTACCGTGTACCAAATCATGAAACGTAAGAACGCTCCCACCATGAAAATAGCACCCATCACATAAGGCAAGCTGAGAATAAAATATTCAGCTAAAGTTTTAGTTCCCATTGATATCTCCTTTAATTATTTTTTTCCATCCATACTGAAACGAATCACAACCCGCTGAGATTTCTTACAATCATTAGCTTTACAGAAATCTTGACCTGGCTTGACATCTTTTACTTTCATAACTTCTAAGAAACTTCGACCAGAAACTTTCATCACTGGATACATGTCTTTCTGGTGGTCGAATTCCATAGTTTTATCATCTAGAATATGATTGAAGATAGATTTTGCACGCTTATAACTTAAATCCATATTGTACTTTAAAGCGTCTTTGTCTTTCTTAGCGCTTGATTTAGGATCTACGAATTTACCACCATATGTTGGCGAAGCAAAACCCACGATCTCAACCGCAGATATTTTATCTTTTACTTTGTCGTTACCAAATAACGATTTAGCATACACCGGCATCGCTTTTTCCAAAATAGATTTCATATCGCCATTCAGCTTTGCTGAATCCGTTTCAAAGTAGGCATCTCCAAAATCAAGCATAACCTCGCCCGTTTGCAAATCGATATCCGCTTTTACACCCGCTTTTTCGAAACCTTTTTTAATTTCGTTAGCAACGTCCTTACGCAAATCTCGTTCTGCCAATGCAGCTTTAAGTTCTTTTTCTTTGGTGCCTAAGTCACGCGCCATACCTGCGAGTTTATCACCCAGTTCTTTTTCTTTTGCTTTTGCACTAGCTTCAAACTCACCCAGACGTTTTGCTTTTTCAGCCGCGCTCATCTTTGCACCACGAAGCTCGTTCTCAAGTTTTGCACGATCAGCCGCTTTTTCTGCCTCATACTGCCCTTTTAATGCATTCATTTTCTGAGCATACTCACCTTCTATCGATCCTAATTTATTCTTAAGATCACCGACTTCCATGCTTTTCGTATTTAACTCACCTTGCGTTTTCGCTAAATCAGATGATAACTGACCTAGACGCGCTTGCGACTGTTTTAAGTCTTTTTCACTATCAGCAATTTGTTCGTTCAACTGATCAATTTTATTTTGAGAGTCATTCTGTAATGCATTCAATTTTTGTTCGTATGCTTTCTTCGTGATCTCTTTATTTTTAAGTGCATCTTTTAACTCGGACATTTTGTCCTCGAGTTGTTCCTGCGCTTTTGCGATCTTCATCTCGTTTTCCGAGATTAGCCTTTTCTTTTGATCCACTTCTTGATTCAAAGACGAAATTTGTTCTTCTTGAGAAACAATTGTGTCGTCCTGTTCGTCGATGATATCATCACGCTTTTTGATCTTAGTTTTTGAAAGAACGTTGGCATTAACGATATTACGAACCATCTGTTGATATTGATTAAGAGCTTCTTCTTTCTTCTGGTTTTCGTTGGCTGCTTGTCTTAAACGCTCTTTCTCATCCTTTGCTTCTTCTTTAAGCAGAGTTAGCTTATCCATTAACTCAGCGTATTGATCAGCTTCTGTTTGAGATGCCTCTTTTTTAAGATAATCTTTCTTAATAGAGTCATACATCTTTAGCTGATTCTTCAGATCCTGAACTTCCATAGTCAGCTTTTGTTTTTCCGTTTCCGCTTTCATTCCCGATGTATTCGTCTTTAAAGACGAAGTTACGTACAACAGAAGGAAAATCGTAGAAAGACCCAAGAATAAATCCGAATAGGACGTCCAAAAGTGACCGTCATCATGCTGATTTTTGTGCTTATCGTAGTTGAATGACATAACTTCCTCTTTGCAATTAAGCTTTCTTTATCATCGTCCTCATCGTTCAAATCGCTGGATTTCTTAAGGTCCAGATAGGGAAAACCAGATTTCACGACCAAGGTTATAAAAAAACCGTAACTATTTCTTGATTTTAGTCTAGGTTTAAAGAATCATTTGTCTATGCAACTATCCGGAATCCTGTTTCTATTCCTTACAACTTTGTCTTTCAGCCGACAGGCGAATGCATATCCTGACTTTATTGGTTACGGATATAGCTCATGCATGCTTTGTCATTATAACGGACACGGCAACGGTCCCCTGACTGACTACGGCCGCGGGGTTTTCGCGTCCGAGATAATATCTAAAGGTTTCGTTGGCGAAAAAACATCCGACGAAGAACTGTCTCAACGCAGTGGTTTCTTAGGAAAGAAGCAACTCCCTTGGTGGTTCCGCCCCGGTTTTAAATACCGAGGTCTATGGTTCCAAACAAACCCCGGCAGCGAATCAACAATGAAAAAATTCGTACATATGCAAGCGGATGCAAGCCTTGCGCTTCTTTTTGATCAAGATCAGAAGTATGCCGTCGTAGCAAGCTATGGCTACTATCCCGTGCCCGCCAGCTTACGAAATGACCCAAATAAGCCATCTGAGTTTTTATCTCGCGAACACTACTTCCGCTGGATGAAAAATGATAATTTAACATGGTTTATCGGCCTAATGGATAAAGCCTATGGCCTTCGCATTGCTGACCACACAGCTTATTCTCGCACCCGCGTGGGCGTAGCGCAGAACGACCAAACCTATGGCGTAATGGCGATGTACCGTAAAGAACCATGGGAATTCACACCCCATGTGTTTATCGGAAATTTAGCGCAGAACGCAGATCAACGCCAAAAAGGCTTTTCCTTCATGGCAGAACGAGACATGCACCAGTATTTCAGACTGGGTGGATCAACGATGTTCTCGCAGAATGATTATGTAGGATGGACGCGCATGGCAGGACATGCCAAATATGGCTACGGAAAGGGTAATAGTTTATTAACTGAAGCCGGAATCATCATGAACAAACCTAAATCGGGTGATGCTAAAAACGGCGCCTATGGTTTAGCGCAAAGTATGGCTCTGATTAAACGTGGCTACTTTTTTCTTTCGCAAGTGGAATACTACAATCAAACAATGTCGACAAAATCTCCAGACAACTTAAAATGGACATTTGGCTTACTTGCCTTTCCTTATTTAAAAACTGAGTTTCGTTTCACCGTAGTGAATGGCCGCGATTTATCTGATGATACCGTGGTGGGTGACTCTTGGTCGGTACAAACACAATTGCACTTATCGTTATAGGATAACAGGATGGATTTTAAATATAGTTTCTTAATTCTTGTTTTGAGCATCAGCCTAGTGTGGCCAGAGTTTGGCGTCGCTCAACAATATATTGATATTGATTTAAGCGCCCCGGCCCCAAAAAAACAACAACCACCACCCGCTAAGAAACCAACGCCAAAGCCAGTTCAAAAAACAGCACCGCGCGCAGCCACACGCCCAGCGCCGCAACCGGCACCACGCCCTGTTCAGAAACCGGCTCAACGTCAATCCGCTCCCGCAAAACAGCAAACACGCCCGCCCATAGCGAAACCCGCGCCACAACCCGCTACTCCGGCGCCAGTTGTACAAAAACCAAAGCCGGCACCAGCGCCAATCGCCCCAGCCCCTACCCCTGCACCCGCGCAGCGCCCAGTCGCAATTCCAGCACCCACGCCTCCGGCGCAACCTAAGGCAGAAACATCGACTGCCGATGCGAGTAGCACAAATGAACTCTCCGATGACACACCGACTCGATTTAAAAACCGCCATGGTTTCACGGTAGACTACACGACTTGGTATGAAACTTTAAAACTGACAAGCGTCGCCACTAAAAGTTTAATGGAAGGAACAAGTCATTACTTTGGCATTTCCTTTAACTATGACTTCACTGTGTATCGCGAACGCTGGGGTTACGCATTTAATGTGGGCGCCATTACTGGAAATGCACAAGCAGGAACCAAGGACTCAGGTGACTACTATGAACGACGAGTCGTCTGGACAGGGTTTCGTGGCGGCGGCCGATTGTTCTGGCGCGCGAACAATCGCATCGATTTAGGGTTAGGCTTTCTGGCTCAATCCAAATCAACAAAATGGCCCGAAGAAGAAAACTTTATCGTAATGTCACAAGCCAATCCTCATTATTTTTATTATCTCGATACTCGCTGGCGCTTAAATTATCGCTATGAATTGGTTCAATCGTTTGGGACACACTTGCGTAGTTATGCATTAGCTTGGATGCTAGGCCTTACGTACACACTGAATTAATAAAATCGCTGACAGGCTGTTTGCGCCGGCTGCGACTGAACTTTATTTAACACGAACTGGGATCGACGATCAAAATGAAATCCAGTTACAATTCCATTTTCTAACTTGAAGCCAGATACGATTTTGTTGTCTGAGATACTAATCCCAGTATCGGCCGAAACAACACGCGAACCATAAAATGGATGATGAACAGCCTTATCCATATCTTCGATCGGCTGATGCCCAACAACAATCCTCTTAACATTGAAATGGGCCATAAGACGATCTAACATGTCCACAGGTAGACGCTTATCATTTTCGGTATTTCGCTTAAATGTATCCGCACGATAGCTTAATCGAGTCGTCCACAACGGACCATCATCGTGAACCACCCACGCCGTCGATGGATGAGGCTGCTCGCCAACACCTTGGACGTATTTCATCCAGCCAGTAACCAGTTCATTAATTTCAATCAAAGAATAGGTAAGCATTTTCTCTGTCACGCCTCCATGAACAAATAGCGTATCATCGACAACATACATAGCCGGACGCTGACGAAACCACTTTGCGTAAATCGTCTCACCAACAAAGGCTTTTTCATAGCCACTACCACGCACACCGAGTTTAAAGTCTCGATAGTTTAATGTGTCTCCACCTTGCGCGTAGCCGTAGTGACCATCCGCCGTAATAAACTCATGATTCCCAATTAAATTGGTTACTTTTCCGCCCATCTGTTTTGATTCGGTTTCCAATCTCATCAGCAAATCTAAAACAGGACGCGAGTTTGGACCGCGATCTAAGTGATCACCCAGTGTTACAAGCTCAGCCTCGCCACCGATCCACTTTAGATCTTTATCTACTAGATTTAATCCTATAAGAATGCGTTTCAATGCATCGATATCAGCGTGGATATCCCCAATAAAATAAACAGGGCGAGCATTTAAGCTAAGAGATAACAAGGTCAACAACACAACCTTCACGAACAGATTCATCAACGTCTCCACAGTAGTTACTTCGCGCACTACAAAGCCCTGCAAACTTAAAAGCACGCTAGAGTATATACATTAATTAACAGCGAAAACAAAATAGACGAGGGTGCCTAAAAAGGCACTTTTTGGCTCTATTGCCAACCCGTACTAAGATGAGATCTCCATCATCCTGAGACAGTTCTAATATAGCTCCTTTGAGGACCATTTAATCATTCAACCATCTGTTCAAGTGACCGACAAAATATCCGATATTAAAGAGTGAACAAAATATTTTCATTTTTTTGTTTAGTTCTATTGTCTTCATGCATGTTTCACGCGTCCTTGGAAAAAGCCGATTCTACACAGTCTCAAAGCCCAACAAATACTCCTAAAAATGATGATATTTACGATCCGATCACCCCACTACCGAGCAGTTTCAGAATATTCCTAACTCACGAATCCACCGGAATTTATTCCATGAAAATAAACTATGATAGCGGCAGTGTCGACCAAGCAAGCAATGCCAGTTTAACAACTGTGCTAGGTGCTCCATTTACAAATTCTAATAATCGAGGACTACTACTGAATAAAGATGGTACACTTTTGATACTAAACTATGACACTCGATATGTAGGTTTTTTAAATAGCACTCTTTCGGCGCAACCTACTCCAAAAGTATTATTCGACCTCGGAGGACTATCGGGCCTCTATGGCTCTTGTCAGCTGCCGAACGGAAACTATATAATTGGCTCTGACCAATGGAGCGGGAAAAAAGCGAATGAATACACCAACGCTGGCAGTTTAGTCAGAACATTCAATTCGACCCAACAGTGGACATTTTCGTCTTGCTTTGCAATTTCAAATACACGAGTCGTCTGGGTAGACTACGATGCGAATACGGACCAAAACGGCGACGTCGTCGTATCTGATTTATCTGGAGGCATTTGGTCTGAAAGTGGACGATATGTGACAAACACGCAGTTATCCAGCCTACCGGCCTCAATGTGGTATTCAGTGGTGGGTCATACAAATGGAAGTATTTATGTGTTTCCGTTCGCTTCCGGCTCAACACGTAATAAAAAAATACTTAAATGCAGTTCGTCTGGAGATTTAAGCGACTGTCAGCTGGTAGGCGAGAACTTACCTGCTGTTTTTACCGGAATTGATGTTATCCAAGGGGCGGCCCAACTACCCGCTCGAGACGACATTGCTTTTGTAAGTAACGATAGATTTCTTTACTTATTCAACCCAAACACCAACGCCCTCATACAAAAAACAGATCTATCTTCACAAATTCCAGACCCAGGCTGTTGTGAAATCCGAGGCTTTACAGTGGGCTCGGAATAGAGCTCATTTTTTAAGAACCAGCACTTTATTATAAAAATTTATAGAGAGGAAATCCAGGCTTTGATTTCTTTGATTTCGGTTAACGATAAATTAGGTTGTCCTGTCGGCATATCACCAGCTACGCCGACGTCATTACCTCGAATTCGGGTATACAACGAGGAGTTAGCGGGCGAACCTTTAAACACTAAACCTTTTTTAACGTAATCATCTGAAGAATAGGCACTCCAAGCCGAATGACAGCTCAGGCATTTCGAACCAATGATCTCGCGAGCTGAAACAAACTCTGCAGTACCCACAATCGATCCGCCATCAGAACTGCTGGAGTTTTTAACCTTACCGCAACTCATGAAGGAAAGACTTAATATAGAAACACACAACAGCTTAAACATCTTATTTAATTGTATAACGATTTTCACCGACTAGCAAATCTCTAAATGAACCGACTTTGGTTTAGATTTATTTTCGTTTTAACGACTCTTCTAGTTGTCGCAACACATTCACGACCATAACTAAAGCCGTTTCGGGCGGCATTTTATAATGCTGAGCAAACAACTGCGCTAATTGATTCACACTCAATTTGCCATCGATCGAATGAAATAGATCGGCTTGAAACCGTATAAGCTGCTGATGCCGTTTAATATCGCCAGAAAGAGGTATTGGGCGCCGGGTATCAATCAGCCAATTCGGAAGAAAAGTATAGGGTTCAACAGAAACATCTCTGATCTTTCTCGCTTTAAACAAATACACTGTTTCATTTCTAGAATTAACTTCATCATCTGACGTTAAGTACTTAACGCCTGAGACTTTTTCACTTTCAATCTCAAAACCACATTCCAGCAGATGCTCGACGATTTCAACACGGGTTAGATTTTCGGATTCTTCGCGGTAGGAAAACCCAAGTGGGCCAAAGTTAATCCATTGACCACCCACTTCGAGCTGCTGATTTACTCTTTGAGCCAAAAGCTTAAAATTAAACGGCAAAATATCTATCAGCCACGGCGTAACCACCGCACTAAACTGATGATCGTTAAATGGTAATTCAGTGACGTCAGCACATACCAAATGAAAATTATCTAAAACACCTAAATCAGACTTTAACTCATACTCCCGAGCAACAGAATCTAACTCTACTGGAGCCACGTTAAAATCCCAAAGCTTCAATGTAGATCCTCTTCGCATTTCATCAGCAACTAGAAGCAACAGCGGATTAAAATCAACAGCGACACTCATAGGCAAACGAAATTCCGTATGCAGATCCATGGCTAACCGACCAGCTCCGCTCCCCAGCACGCACACACGATGAGGAGTCCAGTTCACACCGATGACTTCGGTTACCAGCTCAATCGCTTGACGATTTTCCGGCGTCGACCAACCCCAATCGCGAAAGATATTTTTTCTATATAAATGAAGTGATTGATGAGAAGGCACTGTAACCTCAAATGAACTTGACGACGCCGTCTGCAGACTCTGAAGTAATTTAGTTAACGTTAGATAGTTGGCATCATGGGCTTTTTTTAAAACTTCCAACCGCTT
>DDTZ01000059.1 GCA_002344565.1 Bdellovibrionaceae bacterium UBA2351
CTTAAAACAGTTAAGGCAATTTTCCTAGGGCCGACACTTAAGCTTTGATTCACATCTTGTAAGCCGGTCCCTACACCATCGCTTGACGCCAAAATCGAACTTTCAGCGGTATCGTTTTTATAGCGATAACTAATCGTTGATGCGCCGGCGGGTACCGTTACAGAAGAAATCGTCGCCGCCGAACATGTTGTATCATCCGCTGCGTAAAAACTTCCACTCGCCACGCCATCGGTTAAATTTATGATCGTGCTCGCTAAAACCGGGCCGACATTATTTAGCGCATCTTGCGTAGTTAATGTGAACAACTCGCAATCACCCGCGCGTGTCTCTGTGTTACCGGCTACTGTCAATTTATAAGGACCGATAGTTAACGCTAAACTGGCTAACGTTAACTCGCCTGAGGAGGCTGCCGTCGAAATTGTTGCGTTCTGCTGCTTACTGTTTTTATAGTAAATTACCGACGATGCTACATTAGCGGCGATTGCTTTTGATGTAATCGCTGATGTACAAGCAGAATCACTATAAAAAACACCTTCTGGGGTTGTATCCGTTAGATTAATAGTATGCGCTAACGCCGTATTCGCAAAATTACCTAAGATATCTTTAGTCTTAATAGTAAAGCTAACACAGTTTCCAGAAAGGATCTGTGCTGTTCCCGATAAATCTAAATGGCGCGGACCTACAACAACAGGCATTGAGGCTGACGTTAGTGTAGCCGTTGTTTCGTCAACATTAAGTGAAATTGTTTCAGCTTTATCGTCTTTATATCTGAAATTGGCATTCGAAGAACCATTGAGAAGATTGATGGAACTAATAACAGCGCCTGAGCAAGATGTATCAGACGACGCATAGAAATTTCCACTTGCCGTCAAATCGCTTAGATTTAAAGTATAGTTCTGTCTCGCGACCGTTGGATTATTGAGCGCATCTATAGGCGATACCGAGTACGCATTACAGTCACCCGAACGAATTGGATTCGAGCCGATAATAGATAATTTATTCGGACCGACCACTAAACTGCTCGTGCCCGCAATCAAAACAGCGGCCGCATCCGTAGCTGTAATATTAACAGTTTCAGCTACTGAATCACGAAATCTAAACTGAACATTATCTCCACCAAAAGGAATCGTAGCACTTGTAATCGGCGCTCCACTGCAATCAGTATCCGCTAAACTATAGAAAGTCGCTGACGCACTTGAATCTATTAAACTAATAGTAATCGCTGTCAGTGCCGGGGCCAAATTGTCTTCGGAATCGTATGCTTTGACTTTCATTGGAAAACAATAATCCGCACTTGTAAGTGCACCATGTTCCCAAATTAGTTTTCTTGGACCGATTGAAGTCGTGGCCGACGCCATCGTAAAATAAGACGTCGCATCCGTTGCCGTAACTTGAGAGGCGCCATGACCTGTCGGCTTAAAGAAAATATTTTTTACACTGTCACCCTTTGCAAACGAGATCTTCGTTATTTCAGTTGCTGAGCATGAAGAGTCGCCCTGCCCATAAAATTTCCAGCCCGATGCTTCGGCTAATGTAAATTCATAATCAAACAAGGCCGCCGTTACGTTATTTAGTCCATCCTTTAAAGATAGCGCCACAGCAGAACAGTCACCTGAACGTGGCGATGAGGGTAATGTAATTGAAATTTGTGATGGACCAAAATGAATTGCTAAGTCCGAGGCTATGATTGACCCGACATCATCGACATTCACCGTCAGACTTTCCGCTAGTGAATTTTTTAAATAGAATTTAAAACCCGTGTCGGATCCGTCGGTAGCAAATGTGCCGGTACTTGTTTGAGTACAAACTGAGTCTAGATAAATATTTGCAGATCCATAACCCGATACTGTATAGCTTAGAGGTTTATTTGCAGTAGCCAAGTTAGAATAGATATCGTACTGATTTACTGTAAAAGGTCCCACACACGTGACGGTTTTCAAAGACGTCTGCGCCGCCGACAAAACGACACTGTTTACATCGGTCGCGATCACAGTGAAATCAAATGTCATTTGCGGAATAAAGTTTCTTAATGTCGAAGTAACAACAGAAATTTTTTCCGCTTTAGTATTTTTATAATATACAGAAAACTTAGTTGTACCTGATGCGATATCAAAATAATCAGTAATTTCTTTTGTGCACGCTGAATCCGAATAGAACTTACCACTCGTTGAGTGAGCAAATGCTACACTTTCATTTTTTGCCGTCGATGATTCATTTTTTGAACTATCAACAACGTTAATTTGAATTTCACCACACACTCCAGCGATTAACTTAGCGGCCGGTGACGAAGCAAAGAAGGTCGATTTTTCTGGAGTCGATTTAGAGCCTGAACCGGAATGAGATTCATCCGCAGCTTGCGGTGCACGATAACCACCGCCACCAGTTGAGGGTTCCGCTAGCTTTGCGGTAGCTTTTCCTTCGGTTTCTGAAATGACATTGGGTTCGTCAGTCGTAGACGATCCTGAACTAGAACTGGTAAAAGAACTCGACAAATAACTAGGTTCGTTATTGACAACGCCGCTTCCTGATTCGCTGTAGGGTGATTCTGGGCCGATATAAGGGTTATTTGGACCAGGCCCGTAATCGGGAGGATTATATCCCGACTCACTAGCAGCGGATGGATTTTTTCGCATCATCTTTTTCGCTAGTTTTTGATCTTTATTTAAAAGATTTGAATAATCTGAAGATTTTGCTTTCGTAGATATTTTTGATTTTTCGGAAGAACGAATTTCCAATTCGGAGGATTGATCGAGGGCACCTTCGTGGACCGATTTTTTATGAGAGACGTAATAGGCAGAGCCACTAATAACTGAAACTGCCACGGCCGTCGTCGCAACGTGAGTTACCGATACGTTCACACTTGAACTTATCGAAAGCACAAACTCTACGACTCGTCGCCAACCATTCACTTTAACAACTCCTTTACATTTCTTATCGTAAATTGTTAGGAAATGTTAAAGATGCTGTTAAAAATACATATTTTTTATTAAGGAAACGATTATACGTGAATCATTTTGAGGCGAATTCGTTTCCAAATTCGCCTGTGTCTTATATTGAGTCGTTAGGAAATTTCAAATTGATACAGATTATGGCATTTGAGTTTTAGTGGCCTCTTGATCATACTCAGCTACCTGTTTCCAATTTACAATAGTCCAAAAGCTTTTCAAATAATCAGCCCGCTTATTTTTATAACGTAAGTAGTAGGCATGCTCCCAAACATCCGCTCCTAGAATAGGCCAACCGCGTTTTTCAACTGTATCCATCAAAGGATTATCTTGATTCGGAGTCGCAACGACCTCTAGGCCACTTGAGGTTCTGATTAACCAGGCCCATCCTGAACCAAATTGCGAAGCACCTGCCTTTTCAAACTCCGTTTGAAATTTTTCAAATGTGCCCCATTTTTTTTCAATATCTTTTTTCAACGTTTCGGGAATTTGATTATCTTCGGCTTTCCCACTCAACACAGTCCAGAAGAATGTATGGTTCCAATGACCACCAACGTTGTTACGTATCGCTGTGGGTTGTTTAGATGCCGTTTTCAAGATTTCGATCATGGAAACTTTTTTGTTTTCAAGAGCCTTATTGGCATTGTCAACATAGGCCTGATGATGTTTGTCATGATGTACAGTCATCGTTTCCGCATCAATAGCTTTTTCTAAACTATTAGCGGCATAGGGCAAGGGAGCTAACTTAAATGGCGAGGTTTGAGAATTTAAATCTTTTAAACCAGCCCACGTCGTCGTTGCTAACAAAATACTAGCTAACACTGAAATCAGTTTCATTCTTTCTCCTTTTTGTTGTGTTGAACTAACGGAAACCAATCGTAGACAAAAAATTTACAGAATGAAAGCTTTCATTTTATGAAGCAATAATATGTACTAAAAAGTCCCGCGAGAAATTTTGTTGTTTCGATTCAGTCCAGAAACAGACAGGTCGCCCATTCCGGCGACCAATTCATTTTTTTTTACTGGATCAGATCTTGATCAACTTATCATCTCGCTGGACTAGCAAGTCAAAAAAAACGTTTTTTTTACTGCAAACATTTTTAAAAACTTAAAGAACACTATCTCGATGATATCAAGGCAAAAACAATTCGCAAAAGATTAGAACAAGTAACCAATTCTTGCAAAGGTGATATTGTTATATGCTGTTGATCCAAATTTGTCGGCCTGTTCTTGTGCGTCGATGTAGGCCTGATCGGTGGAAGGAAGTGCCGAAGTTATTTCTGTCGTAGGACTAGATGGAGAAATAAAAGAAGCATCGATGCCAAACCAAAGGCCGCCATCTCCAGCGCCCCACATCCAGCCCAATTTTCCAACCGTTGTCATGGCGGTCACCTTGATTTCCGCCGTTTGCCCAGTCAGCGCATCCGTTGCTGTAGCCGTAAACGACTCTTGCCCGACACCCGCGCCAATGAAAAAAGCGCCACTGAATGGATGCCATCGCAATAACAATGACGGCATGGCTAATTTTACTTTTGCCAATCCGACACTAAGATCCAACAAACCGTAGTCAACGTCTAAACCCAGTTTATCTGAAAATCCAATATTGAATCCCGCTTGCGAAAGAAAGGGCGCACCCAGTCCAACATTAATTCCCATACCGCCGCCACCTTTCGCATAGGTCCAGCTAGCTGAAAAAAACATACTTACAAAAATGATCAACTTTCCCAATTTCATATTCCATCCTTTAGAGTAATGAGGTTTCCTTGGAATGATTCTAGTATTTAAGTACTCGTATTGAGTATTTAAATTATATTTTATCCGCAATTTCTGTAAGAATGAATAGGTAAGCCGGTAATGATAAAGAGAACTCGACCAAAACATGAACCGGTCAATCTAGCAATTTGGATAAATAAAGACCCGATACTATTCCATTTTAAATCTCTCAAAAACACTATCACTGGAATCAATAACAACTAGGACTATTGATTTTCAAAACTGCACTTTAGATCATTGCCAGTCGTTTCGGCTGAAGCCAAAAACGCCGGGATCCCAAGTACAAATCGACCACTCGGACACATCCCATTAGCCCATTCAACCAACGAAACCGAACCAAGGTCCCCGTTGGCTATTTTTAATTTAAAATACTCTCTATCCATGCAATTGCTACCATTCGTAAACCTAATTTCATTCAAGTTCGCATCGAAAGCATACCCATAATCAACAGAGGCCTTAGTTAAACGATTGGCAATCAAATCTGAATCTGGATAATACCATCTTCGAACGTAATCCCCATTTTGATCAATTCGAAAAAGCGTACGATATTCTAAGTTTTCTTTATTGTTTCCAATGCCTACACTAATAAATTTAGTTTTTTTATTATCGAAGCTAGTAACACCATCTGATAAAACTAAAACGCAGTAATTTAACGACTTTCCATTAAGACGAATTTTCTGTGGATTGTTAGTCTGAGCTAAAACAACTCTAGAACCCTGTTCAGATTCCAAACTAGCATCCGCCAGCACTGGGGCCGAAAACAAAGCAACGACGCTTAAAATTGTAGACGTTATCGATAATTTAGTCATTGTACTTCCTTAATATAAATTAAATAGATTCTTAATCTTTAGGATTGCCACAATCGTGCCAGAATTGATTTACTGTTTTTAATAAAAAAGATATTTTTTGATAGTTAAACTAAAATTAGGAAGTCAGATATCGGTTTCTTCGAGTGGAGTCACTATGAAATTCATGCTTCTGTTTGCGTATTGTTCATCTCATCTCATTTCGCTCCTTCTCAGAATCAACAACATAAAAAATACCATTCAAAACGTCTCAATTTGAGCTCAATTAGGAAATTTGACTAATCTTAAATGCTTTATCTCCGAACCACTAATTAGGAGACTTATTGAATACAAATACGAATGTCGATTTAGGCAGTCTAATCAAATTTATAGAAAACGAAAACAATGCTGAGTATAGTTTCTATAGTTCTGAAGTGAACTCTCCACTATCGAAGTTATGTGACAATTTTAGTGTGTTAGGTCCAATACTGATAAAAAGCCAACTCACACCAAATAGGGTAATACTTCAAGGCCAGCATTTTTATTCCAAATTTAGGCCTGGCGACCGAGTCGAAATAAGAACGCGAAAATCAAACTCAGATCTCTCTTCAAACGTTTCCTACAATTGGATGGTTGAAGATATTTTTTATCCAGCACCAGGTACAATTGAAATAATGATTTCATCGGAGCATCCGACAGAACTCGATTCAAAAAAAGAATATTTCCTTTTTAATAGTTTAAATATTAATTTTAACAAGCTTATGATAAAGAAATTGGCTGATACAGCTTCAAAACAGCCAGTTTTGGGGTCAGGACTATACCACCTAGATTTAAAAAATCCGACTTTTAAAAAACTGTTCGATGAACTGAATTGGTCTCAGAAGCGCGCAATAGAGTACCTCTACGATCACAATCTAAGTGGGGCTATTCAAGGTCCTCCAGGGACTGGAAAAACTCAGCTATTGAAAGCGGTATTGAGACTGGCTTTAAATGCAAATATGACGGTGGCAATAGCATCATTTACGAACGCTGCTGTCGACAACTTACTTGGACGCTGGGTACATTTTGAAAGTAGCGAAAATTGGCTTCGAATTTCAAAGCCTGAAAAAGTTAAAAAAGATTTGTATCCGAATCAAACAGATTTCAACTCTAGAATTGCCAATACTTTTCCAACTGGTGAAACAGATTTTTCCGTCATAGGCACCACGTTGCACAAGTTAGCATTAAACTCTAGAGCTCCGAGATTTGATCTCCTTTTAATTGATGAAGCCGGTCAAGTTCCTGTTTATTTTTGGCCTTTTATCCAAAGGCTGGCCAATCGAGTTATTATGGTTGGAGATCAATTCCAACTACCACCAATCTCTAAAAACTCAGAATATAATCTACCCTTCGAAAGCACGTTTTCTTTAGTGTACGATAGCAATACGCCCATGCTCGAAACACAGTATCGAATGAGGAAGGAAATTCAGACCTGGTCTTCCGAAAAATTCTATCAAGGAAAGCTTCAAGCCCACCCAAGTGTTGAGCAAAGAGACTTTTTTCAAGATAGCAAAGCGTTCGCCAATGACAGGATAGTTAACTCGAAATCGTTTACTTCAGGCGACTTTGGAAAATCATCAAAATACGAGGCTGAATTTGTCTCATCGAAAATCTATCAAGTAATTAAAAATGGCGTTGATAGCAAACATGTTGGAGTGATTTGTCCGTATAGGGTGCAGGCCGGGGCTGTAATTGCGTCTCTTCAAAACACTCTGGGCGTCGAGTTAGCGTCTAAAATCATGGTGGACACTGTCGAACGGTTTCAAGGACAGGAAAAAGAAGCAATATTTCTATCTCTAGGAGCTTCTGGAAAAGACCTTAGTGAACTTGAATTCCTCTCAGATATAAGACGGCTGAACGTTTCTGTCACCCGCGCACGTTCACGATTCTTCTGCGTTTATGAGAAAGACCTTCTAGAAAACGCAGATAGACGAAACGTCTACGATCTAAAAGAATTCTTATCTTGGATAAATGATGGTTCAACGCCAATCCGAAGAGCAGCTTAAGTATAAAATTTGAATTCCAGAAACTAACTGGCGTACAACCTTTGTGGACCCTTTTTTTTAGTTTTTAAACATTTATGGGATTAGTGGAAATCGCCAAGTTATTGAATCTCCAAGTAAAAACTTGGAGCGGGAGACGGGGCTCAAACCCGCGACCTATGCCTTGGCAAAGTGTTTTCAGTATTTTTGCGTTCTTCGCGATTTCGCATATTTACAAGCAAATTCAACAACATAAAGCCTAAACACACTTACCTAGATTTCCCTCACTTTACCCCCTTTTTTAATGGTGGTGGACCATAGGTGGACCATGACTCGACAATTTTTTGAAGATTGCGAGTCACTGACAATCCCCGAAAACATCCCCTTACAAACGGGGATATTTTTAGAAATCAAATTTAGGACTGACTGTGAAAACAAGGACTTAGAAGAGGGCTTCGTCAGGGTCCGTTGCTGACCACCCACTCCCAACGAGTGATAGTGGGTGGTCAGCAACGGACCCTGACGAAGCAACAACAAATTTTACAAGGAGGACAAATGCAAACAGCATTTTCATATTTAGGAATTAAAGAATTTAAGAAAATAAACAAACCAAAATCAAAACTAAAAACCACTTCGCGTGACTTGGAAATTATATATTTTATTTTAGAAATGAAATTTTCCAATATTCATTTGATACATCAAAAGTTTTTCTCAACTACCCGATTCGGCTTAAAAAGTTGCTCACTCGATTATACAAGACAACGTCTTGGCGAACTCGTTAGATATGGCCTGATCGAAAAAGTTGATACATTTCTTAAAACCGGTTTATATCAAACAACTCAAAAGGGCTATTTTTTACTTTGCAATTCTAACCTACAAAGACCAATCCCTAAACCAAGCTTCGGCGTCGACATCAGAACGTTCGATCACGATTTAAAGGTTTCAAATATTAGAGTTGAGCTTGAACAATACGATAAAGCAATAAATTGGATCAGCGAGAGATCCCTTTGCGAAGATGAAAAGTATCGCCCGTTATTCACAAACGAATTCAGACCCGATGCTATCTATACATGTACTAATGGTTCAAAAGTTGCTTTCGAACTTGAGCTTTCTAGAAAGTCCAAAGATCGATATAAGCAAAAGTTAAATCGCTATATTCAAGTTTTGACTAGTCCAACCGAAGACTGCCGTATTTTTGAAAAAGTACACTACGTATTTAAAGATTTAAAATTGCTTGAGTACGTAAAATCCGAAACTCAGCTTTATCAACCGCTTTTCAATTTCTCACTTGAATCTGAATATTTAACTAAAATGGAGAACCTATAAATGGATTTTTTAAATTCGTTATCAAATAAAAAGGAACAAATTGAATCCAACAAAGTTACTCTTGGTAAGGTCTCCGGTAGCTTATGGAGAAAAGAAGAACTAACTGAGGGCCAGTTAAATCATCATGTTCACGTTGTAGGAGCATCCGGTTTTGGAAAGACTGTATTACTATCACATATAATAAAACAAAGAATAGCACAGGGAAAAGGGTTACTTTTTATTGATTTAAAGTCTGATATGGAAACAATCCTAAAGTTTGCAAAATACGCAGCCGAAGCCGACCGCGCCCAAGATATCCAAATCTTTTCATTAACTGATAGGAAACTTTCAACGTCCTATAATTTACTTTCAGATGGTACGGCCACACAGCTTCGAGACCGGATCGTTCAAAGCCTAAACTGGTCCGAAGAATACTATAAAAATCAAACAAGTAGTTTTCTATTAAAATTGCTTATCTTACTTTGCTGGCTTAGGGACAACAAAAACACAAAGTTTAACATAGGCACCATACTCCACTGCTCATCTTCAGCCCAAAACATAGTTGAGTTCGGTAATCAGGTTCCATTAAGTGAAATTAAAATTAAATCAATAGCGCAAGGATTGTTTGATTTTTTAAAAGAAAAAGAACACTTTAATTCCCTCCAAGGACTACGCACTCAACTTGAAAGCATAGCCCTTTCCGATTTCGGAGATCTAATTTGTACAAATGAAGAAGGAATTAACCTTTTTGATTCTTATAAAAACTCTAAAATCATTTTTCTTTTTTTGGATTCACGCAGATACGGTGAAACCGCCAAGACCATTGGCAAATTCATAATTCAAGATTTAAAATCAGCATCGGCAAAAGTAGACGCTGAATTGAAAATAAATGAACGAAAACATTTTTCAGTAATAATCGACGAGTTTGCAGATTTAGCCACTGAGGATTTTATAGGTTTCTTAGACCGAGCGCGATCATCAAAAATGTCGATTGTTGTTGCTCACCAGGAAATTTGCGATTTACAGCGCATTAGCCCTGAGTTTGCCGGCCGCCTAATGGGCAACACCTCGACCCTTTATGCGTTCTTGCAAAAGCGTCCTGAGAGCGCAGAGATAATTTCTGGAATGGCCGGAACTCGCCGTGCTTGGAAGAAGACTATGCAGTCCGGAAGAGTCTGGCTTTTTGATTTACCAAGTGGCAAAAACTCACTGCGAGAGGTGGAGGAATTTGTGATTCATCCAAATCTAATTAAATCACTTCGCGTCGGTAAATGCGTCTGCGTTAAGAAGTATCCAAAAGCGAGGGCCTACCTAGTAGACGTAAATAGTGGGTAGTTTAGTAATTTAGTATCTTATACTATGCCTCCTTCAATAAATTGAAATAATTGCATTTTTGTTTCAAGGGAGGTCGTCACTTTAGAATTTCTTATATGATAAGACATTTAAAGCCATTTGAAGTTGAAAATTTCACTATTTGCTTTTAAATATTAATAATGTCGAATGAGTATACTTTTCCAGAGTGAATCAAAGTACCTTGACGGAGAAATTTTGCTTTATCATTTCTAAAAATATTAAACCTAATAAAAATTAACATTCAAAAAAACTAATCTCTTCTCTCAATTTTTGAAATTTTTTTAGGAATAGAATAGAAAAAAACACCACTATTTTAAACCAATCGAATTCATGTTACGGTCGCAAGATGTCCGGATCAAAACAGTGTGCAAAATGCTACCAATACAAACCAAATCAAAATTTCAGGTACATTAAGTATCTAGGTAAATACAGAAGATATTGCAACAATTGCGAATCTAAAATAAATCTCAAAAAAGCTACTGAGCGTTCAAGATTTATCCACGACAATGGAATATCAATTTCTAAGCATTTAAAAATTACTCAGCAAGCGAAAGAAATGGCTCAGGTAGAAGCTCAACAAAGTTATTTCCAAACAATTCCAAACCAAAAAAGAAAAAGATATGAACTAGCAAAGCGTATTTCAATTCTGGCTCCTAAGGCCTGCTTATTATTTATAGTTATTTCCGCTCTTTTTAGTCTACAAGACTCTTCAGTTTTAGTAATCTCATTGCTGTTGTTTATATTTATATATGTAGCCTATGATTTCTTTATCTTAAATGAAATAAAACCAGTTGAAACTACAATTAATAATTTTAGAATTGGATACTTTAATAAACACTACTTAAAACTTAAGAAAGATTCGTTTATTTATGATGAATTTTAT
>DDTZ01000062.1:0-31374 GCA_002344565.1 Bdellovibrionaceae bacterium UBA2351
TTCTGAAGTGTCGGCTATTATCAAGCAGGCTCCCATTTATTTTTTCTTGGCACGAAATGGAAAAAATAGGGCCGGATACACCACCGTTGAAACGCACATACGGATCCATGATTTTGTTGAAGCTCTTAGTCGTATGAAATTAGAAGATATAAATTTATCATCTGAACACTTTGTTGATTTGCAGTTGAATTTGAATAAGTTGAAAGATCTTATTTTCCATACAGCAGAGGTATTTTCACGCGAAGGTTTCGTATTAGACACCACGCTTATCGACGAGATCCTAGTGGCCAATACGCCTAAACAAAACGCAATTTGGGAAAAAGCTCTTTCATTCAAAATCAACCAAGCTAAACGACAGCTTACCGAGTTCTACTTAGAAATCAAATCTCGAGATAGCATACATGGCTCCTCAGGCGCGGAACTAGAGGTTATTAATAATACTCGAGCCAATCCAGTTTTTACTGAATTATTTTATAGAGCTAGTCGAGAAAAAGCACATGTTTCTCCACCTGAACTTATTGATCTCATGGCTGGAAACAAATTATCTACTCAAGATGTTTTATTTATACTGCGAAATTTTGATGCTAATGCATATCAGACCTTCTGGAGCTTAAAAGGCCTTTATTTGGTTGCTAAGCTGCCGCTTTTTGGAGGTGCTGACGTTAATCAGAATTTTAATGTCAATGACCTGAAAGCCGTATTTCTGGCGCGCGTGGCAATGTCATTTGATACGGCTACGCAAAGGCTTTCGTTGAATGAATTTGCATATATTTTTGATACAATTCATAGTTCCGGAGTCGCCGAAACGCTATTGGGGAAAGCGGCATTAGCAAAATTTTTTAAATCTGTCGTTGGTCCGAATCCAAGTGGTTATGATTCCTTCGCTCTTGAACTCAACGTGACCGAGGCCTACGCAGCTTCACTTAAAAAACTTTCGTTTGACCATGCTCAGTTCCTGCAACAAAGTTTTGACCTAGTTGTAGATCCTATAAAGGCAACCGATACAACTTCGGCAATCTATAAAGCCCAAGGAACTGGCACCTTTACAATTCTAAATTGGATTAAAGGCGCACAGTTGAAACTCGCTCGCGAACGTTAAGCAATAAAGGCTTTGTGCAATCGTTTCAAGGCATCTTCAGCTGAAGAGTCTTTCACTAAAAAGCAGAAATTATGTTTACTGGCGCCCAAACAAATCATGCGTACGTTGATTTCGGGAATGGATTCGAAAATCTTTTTCGCCAAACCTGACGTGTGGATGATATTATTACCGATCAAAGATACTAAAGATAAATTGTCTTCGATGTGAACTTCAGCGATCGCCTCTAACTTTTTGAAAAGCTCTTTGTTCTGTAACGTAACTTCGTCTAAAGTCATAGACACCGAAATTTCAGACGTTGTGATCGCATCGACAGAGACTTTGTGCTCATTAAAAATTGTAAATACCTGGAACAAGAAGCCATGGGCTTGCAACATTTCGGGCGTCGAAAGTGTCACTAGAACTTGTTTGCGTCGCAAAGCCATCGCGCGGATCAATGGCTGATTTTCAACCTCTTTACGAACCCAAGTACCGCCCTTGTTAGCATCAAAACTTGAGCCCACAAACACCGGTATATTTTTTCGAATTGCGGGCAGTAAAGTTGCGGGATGAAGTACTTTTGCACCGAAGGTAGCTAGCTCAGAGGCTTCTTTAAATGAAATTTCGTCGATAACTTTTGCTTCCTTAACCAATCTTGGGTCCGTCGTTAGGATACCCGTCACATCCGTCCAAATTTCGCAGGTTGTGGCGTTTATCCCTTCGGCTAAAATCGCCGCCGAGAAGTCGCTTCCGCCCCGACCAAGCGTCGTTGTGTGGCCTTCCATTGTCGAGCCAATAAATCCTTGAGTCACGCCTACATCATTGCCTTTCACTACAGCAGCGAAAAATTCGGGCCCGTGCTGATTGATATAGTCCTGGTTGGGCTTGGCTTTTCCAAACATGTCGTCTGTTTTTAAGATTTCACGAGCATCATACAGGATCGCTTTGCGATTCTGACCTGCTAATTCGTTATTCATCGCTTGGGTAAACAGGACCGAAGACATGCGTTCACCTAGACTTTGCAATGCATCCAGGGCTTTGAGTGATAAATCTTTTAAGTAGAATACACCCTTGATAATAGACTCTAGTTCTTGAAAAAGGCTTTGGAGTTGGGTCTGGCCCTTGGAATCTAATTTTAAATCTGTCGCGATCGTCAAATGGCGCTTACGAATATCTTCTATCAGAACTTCTAGTTGAGGCCATTCGTGGTTTAACGCCTTATTTCCCAAGGCAATAAGGAGGTTCGTCGTGCCGGAGGTCGCAGAAACCACGACTAGATTAGCATTTTGGCTAAGGCTCACCTGAGCACTGCGCTTCATGCATTGGGCATCTCCCATTGAGGTTCCACCAAATTTAGATACTACGATTGTTTTCATGAATTCTCCATGCGATCTTAAGCAAGGAACTCTTATAACGGACATTTTTCGAGTCGTGTATTTCGGAGTCGAATGATGCTAAGCGTTTTTTTTGGTCGAGTTGGACCGCCTAAATTGCATAAATATCTGCATTGACTCTTATTTTATCGAAACCTACACTCTTTATATTAACGTCAAATGAATGGTTCATTTCGCCTTTTTGACTTGAAAGTATAACTGTAAGCCTCGGACGGGAAGACTATGGGATTTTTAGATAAAGTTTCTGATTATTTTTCAAATGATATCGCAATCGATTTAGGAACAGCGAACACTCTTGTGTACGTGAAAGGACGCGGAATTATTCTTGATGAACCGTCTGTCGTTGCCGTTCAAAAAAATTATCGCGGATTGCAAAACAGAGTTCTAGCAGTCGGTAAAGAAGCGAAAGAAATGTTAGGTCGTACACCTGGTTCGATCGTTGCGATTCGCCCAATCAAAGACGGAGTTATCGCGGATTTTGAAGTGACTCAGTCGATGCTAAAATATTTCATCACAAAATCGATGGGCGAGAAAAAATCGTTTATGCGTCCACGTATTATCATCTGCGTTCCATACGGAATCACTCAGGTGGAAAAACGTGCGGTACGTGAAGCGGCTCAATCAGCAGGTGCTCGTGAAGTTTACTTGATCGAAGAACCAATGGCAGCGGCGATCGGCGCGGGTCTTCCGATCACTGAACCAAGTGGTAACATGGTTGTCGATATGGGTGGCGGTACTACAGGCGTAGCGGTTATTTCTTTAGGTGGTATCGTTTATTGTAAATCAATCAAAGTTGCTGGTGATAAATTTGATGAAGCGATCGTGAACTATATCCGTCGTCAGTTCAATTTGTTAATCGGTGAGAGAACCGCAGAAAAAATCAAAATCGAAATCGGAAACGCATATCCATTCGAAGAAGAACGTACAATGGAAATCAAAGGCCGTGACTTAGTTGCGGGCGCTCCGAAAACTATCGAAGTAACATCTTCACAAGTGAACGATGCTTTAATGGATCCATTGTCTGAAGTTGTTGATGCTGTTCGTACCGCCCTTGAAAAAACGCCACCAGAATTGGCATCTGACATCGTTGATAACGGTATCGTGTTAACAGGTGGCGGTGCACTCCTAGCAAATCTAGATGTTCTACTTCGTGAAAGAACAGGCTTACCGGTTTCTATCGCTGAAGATCCATTAAGCTGCGTAGTTCTTGGTTCAGGAAAAGTTCTAGACAACTTAGACCTACTTAGACAGCTTACGGTTGAGTAATAATGGAAAAAGTGGATCTTAAATTAAAAAACGATCCCTTTGATGTTAAAGCTTTAGTTCGTCCGCTATCGTTGTTCTTTTTTTTTTCGTTGATGAACGAAACGAAATCGATTCACTACACGATTAAAACTATCGAAAAATTAAAAAAATTAAAGCCCGGTTCAGACATCGGTAAGATGATGATCAAAATCGCGACCGAGCTTTATTCTAAAAGTGACGCGACTGAAGTTTATATCACAAAAAATGTCGGCGAGTTTTGGATTCTACCGTTAGATTTGGAATTAGGTCCTTGGAAAGAGTTTCATAAACGAATTTCGAAAAAAGAATTAATTTCTCTTTTGTGGGGGCTGGTTATTAAAGTTCCAGAAGACGATATTTTATTTGCGCTGGATATTTCTCAAGGGACTCATCGCTACAGAATTTCGAGTGCGCTTAAAGAACTAGGATCAAATACGTTTTTATTAAAGTAAGTTATTAGGGGCAGGCGTGGAGTTTATTAAACTTAAAAAAAATAAAAGTAGAGAGATGAGTGATTTTGTCGCTAATCATCTGCTTTTTGAATACGCTCGCAATACCTTAGACCCTGAAAGAAAGAAAGCCGTTGAGTCGGCTCTTGAATCAACCCCTGAATTACAAAACGAATTTATTAAATTGATCAACGGTATCCAATACTGTGAAAAGCTAAGTGAAACACTGATTAATGATGCCGCAATTAAGCAAATCGAACTGCAGTCTTCACAAGTAAACTTTATTGTTAATCGTTTGCGTTGGCATCAATGGCCACTTGGTTTTCGATGGTTAGTCGAAGCAGGCGTTGTCGCTTTGTTGTTGGTAGTCGTTCTAAACATTTTGCCTTTGAATCGCATTATTCATTTAAATGACGGAAATGATAGCCAAACCGTGGTTGCTGAAGTGGATCGCAAAAAGAAACCAAATTTTGCAGAGGCTCCCGAGGCCAATATTGAACGACCAGAGTTTTCAGATGAAGAAGTTAAGCAACCGACTACAGTTGCTGCGAAAGACCCCGAATCTGCAGGTAAGCCGACGAATACAGCACCGCCCGTGGTTCCACCGAAACCGGTAGCGGCAACTACTCCTACGGTGCCGACGCCAGCCCCAAAACAGGCTACTACGGTGGCTGCAACGACTCCTGCTGTTCCTGAAAAGACGTCATCTAAGTCTGGTGCTTGGATTTATCGTGGACAGTTTTTAGTAACTAATGCGGAAGCTGTCTCTCCCAAAATCAAAGATAAGATTAAAGAATTGGGTGGTCAAAAAGCCGGGGAAGTGGAAATCGGTTGGTTGAAAACACCAAATGTATATTATTTCCATTTTACCGTACCTGAAGCTAAGTTAGGTGAACTTGAAGCTTTATTAAAAGATTACTCGACGGGTAAGCTTGTTAAAGAGGCCCATCCTCGGGTAATGCCAGATGGAATTATACGTTTACTCTTCACGGTTGAAGAAAAAGCGGCTGAGGTAAAAGCAGAAACCCCAGCATCAGAAAACAAATAGCGCTATAAGGTTTTTCATCGGATGAGAAAAATAGTTTTAAAGCGTAAAAAAGCAAAGCGCTCGATTCGAACCATTATTATTATGTGGTTCTTGCTGCTATCGTTGTTACCCCTGATTTTTGTCGCATACTATTCTTCAGTAAAGTACGAACAAGCTATCGATAAAGAGTTGCTACAGCGTCTTTCGGTAAATTCTCGCGAAATCGAAGTTATCTTGGCCGATTTTAAATCCGGCTTGCAGGTTCGCCGTGATCGCTATCTTAAGGATCCCTACCTAATTTATAATTTGTCGATCAGCGATCGCCAAACATTAAATCAGTTGGCGTCTGAGTATATCATGCAGGAATTTTCATCTGAGCTAGTTTTCTTTAATCGAGATGCGCGCCAGGTTTCAAAAGTTATTAAGAATGATAAAAATGACATCGTCACCGTTTCAAGCGGCAGCGAAGCGACATTTTTATCGGAAAAATACATTTCTGTTCTGAAATCATCAAAAGACATTCCTATTCTCGAGTACGCAAACGATCGAATTTTGTTAACGCTGTTATCACGTGTAAACAATCAGAGTAAAAAGACAATTGGGTATATCCAACAGAAAATCTATTTAGATAGCGCATTTATAAATCGTCTTAAAAACCGATTGAAACTTGAGTTTGTTTTAGGGAAAGAAGACGCCACAATTATATTGGCGAGTTTTAAGGGGACACAGAATGCCGGTGTCTTTAGCAAAATTCAATCGGTAGCCTACAGTAAAGACCCGATCGTGGAGGTGCCAATTAAGAATACTCCATACGGTTTCTACGTCTCGTTTATGGAGTGGGGACATTCGCGATTTCTATTGTCATTAGGTGTTTCGAAGTCGGACTCTCGCGAAGTATTAAAAAATATTAATCTCGCATATTTTAGCGTCGTCGGCGTGGTCATCATTTTTTTAATTATCCTTGTTGTTATCACGAGTAAGTGGATTTTGGCGCCTCTTAATAATCTGGTGGATGCGCTTCATTCATTTGAATCGCAGGAGCAAGCGGTTACCATTCCTGTGAAAAATGACACCGAAATTGGTTTGTTAACGGAAAGTTTCAATCAAATGAGTATAAATATTTCTCAAGCAAGAAATGACCTAAAGAAAAAGGTCCAAGAACTTGAAGCCGCCAATCGAGAGTTAAAAGAGACGCAAAAAAAATTAGTTCATTCAGCAAAAATGATTTCATTAGGTGAGTTGGTCGCTGGAGTTGCGCACGAATTGAATAATCCCATTAGTTTCATCTATAGTAACATGAGCTACCTAAGAGATTACTCTGCAAAGCTGATTGATTTAGTTAGGTCGGCAAGTCAAGAGCCGGCAAATCTAGAAAAAAAGAAAGCCGAAGTTGAATTTGATTATATTGTAAGTGATTTGCCTAAGCTAATATCGTCGTGTGAAGAAGGCGCGCGTAGGACACGTGACATTGTATTAGGCCTTAGAAATTTTTCTAGAATTGATGAGTCCCAGATTAAAGAAGTCGACATCCGCGAGACAATTGATGCGACTTTAAATTTGCTTCAGGGTGAGTTAAAAAATCGGATTGAAGTTAAAAAGGACTATGAACCGATTCCCCCGATCAAGTGCTTTGCTAGTCAGCTAAGTCAGGTATTTGTAAATTTACTTTCTAATGCGATCCAAGCAATTCCAGGAAATGGGACAATTTGGATTCATGTAAGTCTGATTAGGGATAAGGAAAATTGGGTACAGATCTCAATTCAAGATAGCGGAAGTGGAATTACATCCGAGCATCTGGATAAAATTTTCGATCCGTTCTTTACGACAAAAGGTGTAGGCCAAGGCACCGGCTTAGGTCTAAGTATTACGTATGGGATTATTCAAAAGCATGGTGGTGATATTCAGGTCAAATCTCAGGTTGGTGTTGGCACAGAATTTATCATTCAGCTTCCGATAGAGCCAAAACTCAGCAAGCAGGCGTAAGTCCTGTTCGGTAAAAATAGCTTAATTTTTCAATAAGGTAGCCGATTGTGTAAGCATGAATTTATCATCCTTGCTGGGCACAGTCATTATATGCTTCGTATTGTTCTTTGGAGTTTTGAAAGGCTCTAAAAATCCGGAAATTTTTCTAAACGCGCATGCCTTAATGCTGGTTTTAGGTGGCACCCTAGGAGTGACTCTTCTGGCATTTCCGTTTCGCAAATTGAAAGAGATGTTAGATTTCTTGATTTACGGATTGTTTTTCAAAAAGAAAACCGAAGATCTTTTCGTTGTAGCAGATTTAATTCGTATCGCTGAAGAGTATAAAAAAGACCAACACGGTTTTTTGTCAAACTACTCTGTTGCAAACCCTTTCTTGAAAGAAGCGCTCAAATTACTTTCAAAAAGTGCGTTGTCGTATGAAGATTTGCTTTTAATTGTAAAAAATCGACGTGATTCATTTAAAAAACGATATAGCGAAGATCACAAAATGTTACTTTCGATTTCAAAATTTCCACCCGGTTTGGGCCTTCTGGGAGCGTCTTCAGGAATGATCGAAATGATGATTGGGTTAAACACATCTGGAATGGATGGTATTGGTAATGCGATGGCAGTGGCGTTAGTGGCAACATTTTGGGGTATTGCAATTGCGAACTTTGTATTTTTGCCTTTAGCGGATTATGCCGCACGCGTGGCCTCTGAAGATTTCTTCACGCGAAGTTTAGTCGTTCATGGTGTTTCTTTAATCAAACAAGGTACCGCACCAAAAATCATTGCAGAGACATTAATTAGTCAGTTGCCTATTCGGGATCAAGTCTATCTACGCAATATATTCTTTAAGTCTCCTATCGTAGGTTCTGGATTGGCTAGCTACACTCCGAGTACAGGTTCTAAAAAAGAAGAATCGGTAATGTCGCCACTTACCTCGATTGCTGGTGGCAGATCTAGCGATCAAGACAAAACGAATGTTCTTGAAATGCCTAAAACAGGCTCTGAGGACTAGTAATGTCTCAACATAAACATGATGATGACTTTTATTCAGACAACGAGCACGATGAAAATCATATCGATGAAAAGTGGCTAATCAGCTATTCAGATATGATGACATTGTTGTTTGGTTTTTTCGTCATGATGTACGTTCTTTCGACTTCAAGTAAAACTAAAATGCAAGAAGCCCTTCAGCAGATCTCGCAAGAAGGATTTAATTCCGAGAAAAAAGCCGAAGCCGACGAAGCAAAGCCTGTTCCTACAAATATGACTAAAGAGGCTCAGGCAGCTGATGACATTTTAATTGAGATTAAGAAAAAAGAGGAAAAGAAACGTAAAGAAATAGAAGATACATTGATCCAAGCAAAAGCAGAAGTAGTAAAAAACGAAGAAGAATTAAAAACGGCTTTGGAAAAAATAAAAAAAATGGAAGAAGCTCAGATGATTGTTGCAACTGAAAAAGAAGAACAAAATAGAAAAATAAAAGAATATGAAGAAAAAATAAAAGAACTTGAGATAGCAAGTACAGCAGCTGCAGCCGTTGATCAAAAACAATTGAGTAAATCAAAAGATGATGTTGAACTAATTAAAAAACTAAAAAAGAATTTAATCGATCTTGAAAGCAATATTAAACTCGCGGACATAAAATCGAAAGAATTGGCAAAAGAAAATGCCATGCTAAAACAGAAAATTGATGATACGCCTAAAATCAAAGACGACGATCACTTCATGATGATTTTCGTGCGATGGGAAACGGAAAAACACGATATCGACATGATTATCGAGGATCCAAAAGGCAACATTTTTAATTACAAAAAGAGAACGATGGCGAATGTCCCTGGGGAGTTTGTCGTCGATAGTACTCAAGGGCCTGGTGTGGAATCTTGGGTCACAAACAAAACTATCGAAGGTACATATAAAGTTACATTTAAGTTCTATAATCAATATGGAAATAAAAAAGACGCGATTATTAAGCCGTCTGTGTTCAATAATTTGAAAGTTGAAAAATTGCCGGATATTACGTTAAACTTTGCGCAACAAAAAGAAAAAACTGTAACAATTAAAGTAGCTAAAGACGGGCAATTTACGGTTATTCAATGATCTTGAAATTACACCACCTCATTTTAATTTCGCTGATATGGCCATGCCTAAGCATGGCTGGTATTGAAGTTCTAGAAAAAGTGGCTGGTGACAAATGGAACAAGACTTTTGCTGTAAATAAGTTCGCTTTAGCCTTTCTGCCTCTGGGTTCTAAACCAGGTCGACGATTAGTTTACAAAGGAACTATTACGTTTACAAAAAACATTGAATCTGCAGAACAAAGCAGTGAAACAACTGCGGTCGTTGTAGATAAAAATGTATTGAGTGTAACTGTCCTTTCATTTGAAGAAAGAATTAAAATCAAATTTGTAGATAAAACTGAGTCAGAGTTTAAATTGGTCATGAACGATCCTCAATTCCGTTTATACTCTGAGAAATGTAAGGATCTCTTAATTAATGTTCGGGTTCAGCCGGCTGATAAAACAAAAAAAATCCCCGCATTCCCGATGGGTGTCAGTTGTGACAGATATGAGGATAAGCTAATTTTGGTCGTTTCCATGCCTTCAGAAGTCGATAATGGAGAAAGTTCCCTGATTGAGGGTGGTGGTAAAGGTGAGGCATGGAAGTTCTACGAACTGCCTGCAACCGCGCGTGAAGACGGTATAATCGGATCCATTAAGTATAATGTTAAGTCTGTCGAGCTTACAATGGCTTTGCAAAATATTCGTTTAAAGAAAAAAGAGGACGAGCCCAAAAAAGACCTGCTGAGCAAAGATCCTGGATATTTTGATTCGATGTCTTTAGGTTTAGGTTCAAAGAGTTTAGCATTCACCGCCGGTGATGTAAGCGCGTCTTCGGGTGGCATCGCTATTACAGCTGATTTGCTTTCAAGGCCCGTGTGGAAACAATTTCAACTGGGCATTGGCTATTCGACCGCGCTCGTTTCAAGTGGTGAAAATAGTATCTCATTTTCTGATTTCAATGGTGTTTTAGGCTATTCATTTCAGTTTGGAAAATCTAAAGTTATGCCATTCGGTTTTGGAAAGCTTGTCGATTTCTTGCATAAATCTACGCAAACTCGTTTGCAAGCCGGCCTTGCTGGTGTTGGGGTGGATTACAAATTCGATTTCAATCCCCGAAATCAAATTTCGTTTAATCTAGAAATGGGTATTTTGGCAGCCAAAGGGATATCATCTCAAATGCGCTACCAGCTTGGATATCAGTACATATTAAAGGAAAAATCACGCCTAGGGGTTGGGGCGTATTTCGATAACCAAGACTTCAAAGCCGTCAACACGGCCGGAGAAGGACGGACTTTTAAAGAAGGTAATTTTCTTTTAAAAGTCATATTAAATATGAACTAGTCTCATTTTGAGATTGCGTAATTGCATTTAAGAAAAATTCGAAAGCGTCGAACAAGGTATGATAGACTAGAGGTCAGATGAAGACGCAGAAATCCAAAGACAACAATAGTAATTTTGCCTATTTAATCGGGCTATTTTTTTTAGCTTCGTCGGCATTTTTCGGCATCTTTGTTATTTCAGAAGATCACTTAAATTTACCTAATGAGCGCGCGGAAGGCCAAACTGATTTTTCCTCTATTCACAAAGCAACCGATTTAGATAAAGTAAATGACCATTTAAAAAGCGTTTCGGATAAAATGGAAACAGACCGCTTAAGAGCGCTAGTCGCCAATTTGAAAGCGAGTCACGATACCGGCCCTTCAGAGCCTATTGTTCAACGTCCATCGGACGAACCAATTGTTGAAATTGAAAACGGTATGCGCGAACGCCAGTTAGCACAGGAATTAGGTCGTACAAATGAATTTAAAAAACCGGCGACGGATCCACGTTCTATCGTGTACAACTCAGTTATCCAAGACCGCGAGAATGCGAAAGCAAAAGAAGAGGAGCGTCGCCGTTTGGCAAATGAGTTTGTTGCTAAAGCGCGTAAAGAGGGCTGGATCGTTAACCTAGACTCCGAGTTTAAAATCAAATCCTATCGTCACGTAGACGAAACTCCCGAGAATGAACAAGAGACCGACTATCGTGGTTATTCGGTCATTCCTAAGTAGTTTCCCGACTAAAATCCAACGTTTTGAAACAGTATTTTTGATTTAAATCAAATGTTGTTTATTTGCACCAGCCATTAATCGTTGAGTCATCGCCTTGGTTGTCATAATCCCGGAATCCCTATAGACTTTTCTTCAAGGAGCAAAATATGAAAATTAGTATTCTAGTTTTATTCGCGCTATCGGTTTTTATCACTCAGTGTGGACCCAAAGCATTCGTAAAAGGTCAGTACGACGATGTTCAAAGAGAAAACTTATTAAATGATCAATGGTCGGAAACAGATATGCAAAATGCAGTTAAAGACTTGGTTGCTAGTTTGGTAAACCATCCATCAATTGCTAATGCTAAAACTCCTCCGGTAGTAATGGTAACGCAGTTACAAAATAAAACGAGCGAGCACATTGATACTCAAAGTATTATGGATATGTTCCGTGTAGAGCTAATGAATTCAGGTCGCGTAGAATTTATTGATAAAGAGGCCCGCCAAGATATCAAAGATGAATACGATTACCAAAACTCAGGGGTTGTTTCTGACGAAACTAAAAAAGGTCCGGGCGGTCAGATCGGTGCAGATTTCATCGTGAATGGTCGAATGGATTCTATCGTTCAAGAAGTAGGAAAAGATAAAACCGTATACTATAAAATGACAATGAATTTGACTAACCTAAAAACGTCTAAAATGGTTTGGTCAAATTACAAACAGATGCGTAAACAATTTAAAAAGAAATCTGTCGGTTTATAATAGATAGAAATTTCTGAAGAACAAACAACTATATGGATAGAATCAAATTCACTTTGAAGTTTTCGGTATTAGTTGTTTGTTTGCTCCTTGTAGGGTGTGCTACCTATCAAAACAAAGTTTTCAAAAGCCGCCAATTAGTTGAATCTGGCCAAATTTCTGAAGCGACATCTCAGTTAAAAGTTTTAGCGGATCAAGAGGGTGATGATCAATTAATCTATGTTCTGGATTATGCGACATTGCTTCAATACGCCGGTGAATTTAAAGAAAGTAATCAATATTTTTTTAAAGCACTTAAGCTTATAGACCAATTTGACTACCAGTCAGTCAGTCGCGTAACTGGTTCTTTGTTGTTTAGCGAAGAAATGGTTCAATACAAAGGCGATACATTTGAAAAAATTTTCGTAAATGCCTACTTGGCATTAAATTTTTTAGAATTGAACGAGTTGGACTCGGCTCTGGTGGAAACTCGTCGAATAAATCAGAAGTATCAGACGTATCGCCAAGAGGAAAAAAAGAATTTTGAAATGAATTCGTTTGCGACCTATTTATCAGCAATGATTTGGGAAGCGGATGGAAAATACGACGATGCTTATATCGCTTATAAAGACGCATACAAAATCGATAAAAATATTGGTACAATTGATGATGACTTAGTTAGAACCGCTAAAAAATCACAGCGAATGGACGATTACAAAAAACTAAAAGCAGAGTTCTCACAAGTGAAAGAAGATCCATCTTGGTACGACAAATCGCAAGGTGAAGTGATTGTGATTTTTCAAAATGGCTGGGGGGCTAGGAAAGATTTTAATCCTCAAAGTCCTCGTTTTCCAATTCTGAGATCTGTTCCCGCAGAAAGCAGAAATGCGCGAGTCAGTATTGAACCAATAGAAAAAAATGGATTCCATTACAATGCTCAAACTGAATTTGTATATAGTGTGGATGAAGCGGCTATTCGCACTTTGATTGAGGATCAGGGATCGTTAGTGGCTCGCCGTTTAGGCGGTGTCGTCGCAAAAGAAGTAGCCGCGGATCAGATTCGTCAAAAAAATGAGTTATTAGGTTTTGTTGCGGCTGTTGCCATGCATGCGTCTGATAGAGCGGATTTGCGGCAGTGGTCATTTTTGCCAAAAGAATTTCAAATGGTCCGCATCCGGGTAAAACCGGGAAAGTACAAAGTCAGATTAAACACACAAAGCCGCTATACCGAAACTACCGGCAATAGCGTTCTTGAAAAAGAAATTGAAATTCGCCCGGGAAAAACTAAGTTTATTAATTGGCGCCAGTTCTAAGATTCAACATTACCCGTTATTCATGCTGATTTCCATATAGAACTCACCAGCTTCTGATTTAAATGGAAGAATAATAGAACCCTGATCATTCAAATGTGACACCGACAATTCTTTAGCGCGAACGATGGCTGGAATGGCCTTTTCGAAAGAATGACCATTTTCGTTTAGTACTCGTTTGGCATGACCAAAAATCATATTTAGAATTTCACCGGCTCCGTCTTCAAGGTCCTTAGTGATTTCCTTATAGTCTTCACTCAACATTTTTGACATGATAAAAAGAAATACTTTTTCTGGAAAGCAAATCGAAATATTGCCATTGAAAGCCTTACTGGTAATACCGATCACACCTAAAATATCAATGATAGGAAGCTTGGTGTCTTTGTTTTTCAAAAGCGGCTTATCTATTGTAACTGATACTTGGCATTGGATATCCAATGTTTTAATGGCGCCTTCGATAAAAGGATTAATAAAAGAAACGTCTAATTTAGAGGGCGCTTTTGTTGTCGAAGGACTCGCTTTCTGAGGGACTTCGGTAATCGATTCGATCGGTTTTAAAATCATATCCAAACCTTCAGATCGAACCAACGATAATGTCGCCTTTACTTCAGATAATAGGTACATCTGAAATTTAGGTTTTTTGTTTGAAATCGCAAGTTGGCTTATAACTTTGAACCCTTTGTAAGCCACATGTTGACTACCTGAATTGATTATTATCGCTTCTAGTTTAGGGTTGGCTTCGATTTCCTGTTTTGCATCGGCGGCAACAGCTTCTGCTAATTCAAGAGTAACTTCGTCAGTGATGTCATACACAATAGATTTATCATCTTTATTTTTTGTAAACATAAGGTCTCTCTAGCTTTCCATGTTGGTCGGCAGAATCAATCTAGAAATGGAGTCCCGGTACTTAAGGGAAGTACCTCGATGAAGTTTTTGCACTCCTCAAGAAATCTGGAAAAAAAAAGGACCCGAATGGGTCCTTTTCATCTAAAGCTTAAATTTTAGCCACCCGACTAGATGAGTTGGGCGGGTTTGGTGCACTCTGTTTAGCTAGAGTGTGGAAGTTGATTTAAGTTAGGATTGTGAGTTGGTAAATTGGGAGTTTCTTCTTCTTGAGAAGCACCTGATAAAACTGTCGCTTTTTCTGCTGCGATTTTTACAGTTGTATCTGGATTGTAGCGAGTCGCTGCATTCACAATTCTATTTTCTAAGTTGTTTTTGATTTCTTCAGTAGCCAACTTCTCGATTAATTGTTGGTTCTGAGCTTGTTTCGTCATGTAATCTTGAGGAAACGCGCCTAATTTCGCTAGGTAGCTAGAAATGCTGCCGTTTGCATTTTGGATGATTTCGCGAAGAGTGAAAAGTGGAGCATATTGTGCCGACTTTTTCTCAGCTTCGAAAATGATCTGAGTCAAAGTAGCTGCTGTGATATCGTTTTTTGATTTATTATCGATAACCATCACTTCTTCATTTGTGCGGATCATTTTAGCGATATCATCTAAAGTAACATAACAACTTTGTTGTGTGTCGTATAACTTACGATTTTGGTATCTTTTGATGATTTTAACTTTTGAGTTTGGCTTAGATAACCCTAAAGTTGACGTGCTCATCGGAGCTTGTTGATGCGCCTGGGCTGTATCGTTTTGATTGATCATTTTTGCCTCCCTTGGAAAAACCCCTTCAAATCAAATTGATAGGTAGGTTTGTATGACAAGGCGCAAACTAGCCGTGCTGCATAGGGCTGTCAAGCTATGTTGAAAAAAAAGTCACATATGCGCCGCAATAACCTTTAATAGGGACTGATTTTAACGGTTTTTGGGTTAGAGAAATCTCACTTTTTTTAAATTATTTTAGATCTCGGGCTAAAGTCTTACAGACGTTCATCCGAAATAGAAGAGTCGCCTCAACTATTTGGAGATTGTTTTGTGAAAAGCAATGAAAATCAGCAACTTACGGGAAGTGATTTGGTTACTCTGTTAACTTTGATTGTTTTAACTCTAGTTAGTTATGGCAGTTATACAAGGCATATTTTCGGCTCGGAAAAAATTTCATCTGATCAAGTTAAAGCCGAGATTTTGGCCTATCAAGCCGCTCAAATTTTTCTGTTAAAAAATGTCGAGAAAAAGACCCCGCAGGCTCGAGGTATAGCCTCAGAAAGCAGCTCCTTGGACATAATCTTAGGTGAAGACTCATCGGGTAAACCGTATCGTTTTCAAGTTATTCAAGACGGCAGAGACACCTATCGTGTGCAATTATCACCGAACTCTGAGTCTCCAATGTCTTCGCAAAAGGCCGAAGTCGACGTAAAAATTGATCTGTCAAAATCCCCAGAACTAGATCCAGCGACATAGGTCTATTTTTTTCCATTTCATTCAAGCAACGTCTCACTGGCGCCGAAGTGTCTCATAGAGGTGCTACATGTTTAAGCGAATTCTAGAGACAGTAATCCTAAGCTTAGCGGTTTTGATCTCTAGTTGTGCCCACAAGGGAAGTTCGGCAAGAACCGTAAGTAGTGATCCAGATGGTCACTACTACAAAGAGTCGTCCTATCGAGACGGTAACGTGGCGCCAAAGCAATTCACGCCACCTGCTATGTTAAGTGAATCAGATAAAATGGACCCCTTCTACCTACGCACCCAAGCCGACTATCATTACTCTTTAGGCGAAGCCTATTCATTAGAAGGGCATGCTCAAAAAGCCGTTGAATCATTCCAGACAGTTTTAGTTTATGACACAGAGTCAGCCAGTGTAAGAACTCGGTTGGCTAAAGAGTACTTGAAGTTAGGGCAAATCAATAAATCCATAGAGCAAGTTAAAATCGTAATCGATAAGAACGAAAGCAACAAAGATGCGCGTTTGTTATTGGCGGGTTTGTATACGACGATTCGTTCGTATCCTCAAGCGATCGAGCAATACGAGTATGTTTTAGGTAAGTACCCAGAATATTATGAAGCTAACATCTATTTAGCTGCGGTGTATTCAGAAACTCAACAGTACGATAAAGCCGTAAAATTGTTTGAAAAAGTATTAGCCTTACCTGACTACACGAACAAACATTTAATCCATTACTACATTGGCCGTATCCGTGAAGAAGAAAACGCCGAGAAGAATTTTAAACTTGCAGAACAAAGTTACAAAAAATCTAGCGAGATTAAGCCAGATTTCGTGGATGCCGTAATTGCTCTTGGTTCGCTATATAAAAATCAAAAGCAAGAAGCTAAAGCTATGGCTCTGTATCAAACATTTCAAAAAAACAAAGGCCCTAACGTTAAAGTAGCGGAAATTTTGTCGCAAATGTATATCGAACAACAGAAGTTTGATGAGGCTTTTGAGCAACTTGAAGTTCTAGAAGCTCAAGCAGACGATCCTTTGGCCATCAAAGTTCGTATGGCGTTAATCCTAATTGAAAAGAAAATGTTCGACAAAGCGATCGCTAAACTAGAAGAGATTCTGCGAATTGCGCCTGAGTCAGATAAAATTCGTTTCTATCTAGCTGCGGTTTACGAAGAAATTAAAAAAGACGAAATGGCTGTTAATCATTACCTAAAAATTCAACCGTCAAGCCCGTTCTACGGAGAGGCCATGGTTCATGCCGGTTATTTGCTGAAAAATGTCGGTCAGTTAGATAAAGCCATTACCGTTATGGAAAAAGCGTACGATAACAAAAAAGACTATCCACAAATATATGCGATGTACGCATCGTTATTGGATGAGGATAAGAACTATAAAAAAGCCCTTGAAGTGTTGGCCGTTGGTTTAGAAAAGTTTCCAGATAATGCACAATTACACTTCTACTACGGAACTATTTATGATCGTACGGGTGACAAAGAAAAAGTAATTGCGAACATGCAAAAAGTTATCGAACTGGATCCGAATCATTCGCAAGGTCTAAACTATCTAGCGTTTACTTGGGCCGAGATGGATAAAAATATGGATGAAGCAGAAAAACTGGCCCGCCGTGCAGTTACGCTAGATCCAGAAGACGGCTACATATTAGATACCTTAGGATGGATCTTGTTTAAGCGCGGCAATAAAAAAGAAGCTCTTAAGTTTCTTGAAGCCGCAAGTAAATTTCAACCGACAGTAAGTATTATTGCGGAACATTTAGGTGATATTTATCGTGATCTATCCATGGTTGATAAGGCGAAGAATATGTATAAGAAAGCTTTCGAATTAGAAATCGATAAAAAGAAGGCCAAAGAACTAGAGCAAAAAATTCTAGCGATTGAAAATCAAGCCGTTCCAGAGCGTACGCCGGCAAGTCTTGGTAAATAGTTATATATCTTAATGAGTAACAACAATCTTTTTTCTTGGTAGTAAGGGAAGAGATTGTTCTGTCGTTCCATATCTGAACGTAAAAATTAAATTCTGTGAGATGTGCAATGCGACTTTCGTTTTCGTATGTATATATTCAATTTTTCTTATCTGATCATCACTGAGAGAGCCTTTGACCGAATCAGAATTTGCAAAGTTCAAAAATAAAGACTGAATAGCTAGGGGCTGCGCTTTGATATTGTACTGAGTAAGATAGAGCCACATACGCTGAATTTCTTTTCCAGCGTAAAAATAGTCTCGATAGTCATGAGAAACGCTGGACAAACAGAGCAGTCCCGCAGAGCTTTCTATCAAAAATTTCAAACGGAAGTACGTTTTAAAATGAAAAAACCAACTGGGCACTGTCTTTATCAAATTTGGGACCTTCTTAAACATCATGAGTGACAGCTGATCTATGAGTGATACTTGAAGGCTTTCTAAGCTGATTCCGTATTCGTAGGTTTCATTTTTTCCATGTAGCCATTTTGTAAAGTCCGCCATTAAGGATGTTTTCAACCACAAAACAGTTTCTAGCCAGCTCCATTTCCAAATTAGGGCTTTTGAAACTCTAGGGACAAGTTGCCATTTAAATTGTCGACCTTCGTTGTTTAGGACAGGAAACTCAAGATTGAACGAATTTAAATCAAGAGTTACTTTGTTCAATTTACCTCGAAAGGTTTGTCGTTTAGTAATTACATCAATTGTGTTGGAATCAATTTGTGGTTCAATTGTGTGATATTTAACAGTAACAGAATGGTCAGTTTCGATATTCAACAGACACTTAAATCCAAAAAAAGCGGCGCTACGTTCAAGGTTTTCACAAAGGCATCCTATGCTTATCCATGTCGCTGACATGTCTTGATCCAAGAAATGACGGGCGCGGCCTTTGTTTATTGTTATTTTAAAAGAACCGGAATCAAAGGCAAAATCCCAAGGCTGGCTATTGTCTCCGCTTGGGGCCCGTGTCGCAAGTTGAATCCAAGATTCTAATCGAGTTTCCATGAGTATAGTTTCAATATTCTATAGACAACAAACTAGGTGGATATTGACATTGATTTGTAAACTTGGATTAAATGAATTTATGAAAGTAACTGCGAACACCTATACTCACGAATTCAATTTTTTATCGGATCATGAGGTTTTTTTCGACCGACAAAAAATTTATGGTCCTGACTATAGTCTGACAGATGTCTATGGTAGTTTTTGGAGTTTCATATTTTCTGATGTTCCTGAAAATGCAGTGACTATTTCATTAGGTGAAAATTCGATTACAGTGGAGGGTAAGGTTGGTTTGCTTGTTCCACCTCATGCCGTGGTGACATGGTCTGTACGTTGCGGGCAGTTGAATTGGTTCTGTTATTCGAACAAACACTCCTACCCCGAGTCATTTCCTAAAAGTATGACGTTATATCCGTTGCGCGATATTCCAGAAACCGTATCGCCGCAATGGATTCACGAGTTAGTTAAAAGTTCAAAGAATGCTAAAACTTTGAGTGGCTCGAGTGTGAATCCGTATGCAAAAAAACTTAAAACGCTTTTAGACAATGAATTCAAATTAAATAAGCCGTTGCTAGAGTACGCCAACGAAATTGGAATTTCTAAAGAATGGCTAATAAGGTACTTCAAAAAAAGTTTTGGAGTTTCACCGATCGAGTACCGAAATAAAAAACGTATGTTTGAAGCGATGTTTTTGTTACATGTGGAAAAGGACAAGATCATAGATCTATCTCACAATATGGGATTTAACGACTTGAAACACTTTAATCAACTGTTCAAGAAAACGATTGCGGTCTCTCCTTCAAAATTTCTATTTAAGTAGTTTCAGTATGTGGACAAACTGTTTCTTTTTTCTTGTTAAAAATGTCTAATGCTGAGTATTCTTTGAAGCATGAATAAATGGTTTTCAAATTTGATTTTGGTTTTGTCACTGATCAATATCAGCTGTGCAATGAAAATGAAGAAGGACGGTGAGGGTTCACTAACTGGTGAGACGGTGGGAACACCGTTTACCTGGGAAACTAAAGCCAATATTCGAGACCTTCGAAAAAATAAAACAAACCAAGTTACAATCGATTTAGTTGCGGTAAAAAATCAACGCTTGCGTATGGAAGCGTCGGCGACTTTAGGGTATCAAGTAGGATCTTTGGTGATGAGTCCGACTGAATTTATTGCCGTCATTTATCCTCAGAAGAAGATTTTGAAAGGCCCATTGAATGAGCGTAGTTTGGCGAAAGCGTTTAATATGCCGATCCCGCCATCGGCGCTATATTCGTTAGCGTATGACGAGCCGATTCGAGGCTGGAAATGCCAGTTTGATGCAAATAAAGTTGTGAGTCTGTGTGATGGTGGAGCTTCCAAAGTAGAATGGTTGAATAGAAAAGAAGGCGCTAAATTAGTTAAAATATCGTCGGCTACCGTTGAAATTACTTGGTTCTTTAAAGCCCCCGAGCCTAAAGAAATGACTCCTGAGCTTTTTGTTGCTGAATTGCCAACAGGTTACCAAGTTCAAGAAATTAGATAGCTTACGCACCCGGTTTTTTTCTTTGTTTCAAATATTCAAACAGCCACTTCATCGTGGGCCAGTATATAATGGCCACTAATGCCCAACCAGCCGTGATTCCCAATGAGGCTTCGGGTTTAGACCCGAGGTAAGCGACACCCATTCCAATCAGCGGAAGAGGAAATACAAACATGAAAAACAAACTCAGTACGGCGAGAATTGCACTTTGAGTAAATGGAATTTTTACGAGGTTAGCTTTTCGCCAAGACTGAAATGCAATTCCAAGCGGAAGTATAAAGCCAATCAACATAGTGGCTAAAAATTGCGTAAAAAAAACGGCTGCTGGCGGCCAGGCTTCGTGATTATGTCCCATATATTCATTTTAAAAGCGATTTCAGTTACATAAGTCAAAGTTATACAAAAGATAAAAGTCTCATTTAGACTCGACTTTGGGTTGGCTAAAATCAAATAATTGTGAAATTTCATTTATCAATTACTAACCTAAATCAAGTTTGGCATAATCTAAGTATAGAACCACCAGAGGCCATTCAATCAATGGCTTTCTGTTGTTCATTTGAATCCAGGGAGTGATTTATGAGCGACAATATCAATTTTAGTTCAATAGTTCAAAATTGGAAGAATACTAGCCAGACATCAAAGATGCACTGGTCAGGGACTCTGGATGAATACCTGAAAATGGTAAAGGCAAATCCCAAAATTACTCGCAATGCCTTTCAACGTATGTACGACATGATCGTTGAATCGGGCAGCGAAAAATATATCGATTTTAAAAAAGAAGTGGTTCGTTACAAATTCTTCGATGATGCTGCCAACAACGGCAAAGACGCTGTTTTCGGATTAGACATCATGTTGATGAAATTAGTGAACGTACTAAAAGCAGCGGCTTTGGGCTACGGCACAGAAAAACGTGTTATCCTTCTTCACGGTCCGGTGGGATCTGCGAAGTCGACCGTTTGTCGTATGCTGAAAAAAGGTTTAGAGGCGTATTCGAAAACAGATAAAGGCGCGTTGTACACATTCGAATGGATTGATGAAAAAGAAGAACTAGATGGTTTGCTGGGTAAAGGTGTGCGCACATTCGCGAGCCCTATGCATGAAGAGCCATTGCTATTAATTCCTGAAGAAATGCGTGCTCAGTTGTGCGATGAAATTAATCGCGGACAAGACGGCGAATACCGTATGAAGATCGAAGGTGAATTATCGCCTCCGTCACGTTTCATTTTCAAAAGCTTAATGGATAAATACCAAGGCGATATCATGAAGGTATTCTCGCACGTTCGCGTACGTAGAATGTTCCTTTCAGAAGCAGATCGTATTGGTATTGGTACGTTCCAGCCGAAAGATGAAAAGAATCAAGATTCAACAGAATTAACTGGCGATATTAATTACCGCAAGATTGCTGAGTATGGTTCTGATTCTGATCCACGCGCCTTCAACTTTGACGGTGAGTTCAACGTTGCTAACCGCGGAATGATCGAATTCGTCGAGGTTTTAAAGTTAGACGTAGCATTCTTGTATGACCTATTAGGTGCTTCGCAAGAACATCGCGTGAAGCCTAAGAAATTTGCTCAGACATACATTGATGAAGTCATCATTGGTCACACGAATGAGCCTGAGTATCGTCGTCTTCAAGATAACGAATTCATGGAAGCTCTTCGTGATAGAACGGTGAAGATTGATATTCCATATATCACTCGCTGGAAAGAGGAAATTAACATCTACAAAAAGGACTTTAATTCAACTCGTCTAAGAGGAATTTCGATTGCTCCTCATACGATCGAGATGGCGGCGATGTGGGCAATTCTAACTCGTTTGGAAAAACCTAAAAAAGCAAACTTAACTCGTTTGCAAAAATTGAAACTATATAATGGTAAAACACTTCCAAATTACACAGAAGATAATGTAAAAGAATTGCGTAAAGAAACTGTCCGTGAAGGTTTAGAAGGAATTTCGCCTCGTTATATCCAGGACAAATTATCGAACGCGATCGTAAATGCCCAGCAAAACAACAAAGGTTCTGTGAATCCGTTCATGGTTCTAATTGAACTAGAGAATGGTTTAAAGAATCACTCTCTGATTTCAAACGAAGAGTTGAAATCGGATTACCGCGAGTTAATTGGTGTTGTGAAGCAGGAATACGAAGAGATCATTAAGGGTGAAGTTCAGCGTGCGATCAGCGCGGATGAAAGTGCCCTACAAAGACTATGCGCGAATTATATTGATAACGTAAAAGCGTTCACCCAAAAAGAACGCGTACGCAATCAATTCACTGGTATGGATGAAGAGGCCGACGAGCGCTTAATGAGATCGATCGAAGAGAAGATCGAAATTCCTGAATCACGCAAAGACGATTTCCGTCGTGAGATCATGAATTACATTGGGGCGTTGTCACTTGAAGGCAAGAAATTCAATTACAAAATGAATGAACGCTTACACAAAGCTTTAGAACTGAAATTGTTTGAAGATCAAAAGGACAGCATCAAGCTGACAAGCTTAGTGAGCTCGGTTGTCGATAAAGATACGCAAGAAAAAATTGAAATCGTTAAATCTCGTCTAATCAAAGATTTTGGTTACGATGAAATCTCGGCGACAGATGTGTTACATTACGTAGCAAGTATCTTTGCCCGAGGAGACGTAAAAAATAAGTAGGGATTCATGTCAATTAAAGAAGATCATTCACGGTTTCGAGATATAGTTAAAGGTAAAGTTAAAGAGAACTTTAAGAAATATGTCTCGCAAGGTGAAATGATAGGTAAGCGAGAAGACGAGTTCGTAAAGATTCCGCTGCCGTCTATTGATATTCCCAACTTCCGTTACGGTGCCAAACAACAGGGAGGCGTCGGTCAAGGAGAAGGTCAGCAAGGCGATGATGTTGGCGATCCTGGTCAAGGTCAGGGCGCGGCCGGTGATAAGCCGGGCGAACATTTAGTCGAAGTTGAATTGTCCTTAGATGAATTGGCGGAAATTCTTGGTGAAAAATTGCAACTGCCGCGGATTGAACCTAAGGGCAATAAGAATATCGATACAGTTAAGACTAAGTACAATGGTTTAGCTCCGGTTGGACCAGAAGGTCTTCGTCAGTTTAAAAATACCTATAAACAGGCGTTGAAACGCATGATCTCGAGCGGATACTACGATCCGGTAGATCCAAAAATCATTCCGATCCGTCGTGATTTTAGGTACAAAACATTTAAAAAAATTATTCAGCCTCAAACTAAAGCGGTCGTCATCTATATGATGGACGTTTCGGGTTCAATGGGTGATGAACAAAAAGAAATCGTTCGCTTAGAGAGTTTTTGGATCAATACGTGGCTCAAAAAACATTACAAGGGCCTTGAAACCCGCTTCATTATTCACGATGCGGCGGCCAAGGAAGTAGACGAAAATACATTCTTTAGAACCAGCGAGTCCGGTGGTACGTTAATCAGTTCTGCGTATAAATTGGCTCAGCAAATTATTGAAACGGATTACCCGCCAAATGAATGGAACATATATCCGTTTCACTTCAGTGACGGTGATAACTGGAGTGGTGAAGATACGCGTCTATGTATAAAATTGATTCGTGAATTCTTTATCCCAAATACGAATGCGTTTTGTTATGGCCAGGTTGAAAGTAAATATGGATCAGGCCAATTTTTAAAAGATTTACAGAAAGAGTTTCCAGAAAGTGATCAGGTGCTTCTAAGTCAGATCGAAAACCGCGATAAGATTTTAGATTCAATTAAAGACTTTTTAGGAAAAGGAAAATAGATGGCTAACTTAACTCCCGAATTAGAAGCAGAAAGAAAAAAGATCTGTCAGATTGCTAAGGATGCTGGCCTTGACTGCTTTGAAACTATTTTTGAATTGATCACCTATGATCAAATCAATCAGTTTGCCGCTTTCGGAGGTTTTCCCGTGAGATATCCACACTGGAAATTCGGTATGGAGTACGAGCATCTTTCAAAAAGTTATGAATATGGGCTATCAAAAATTTACGAAATGGTTATCAACACTGATCCCTGTTACGCCTACCTAATGGAAGGCAACATGATGATGGATCAGAAGCTGGTGATGGCGCACGTTTATGGTCACTGCGATTTTTTCAAAAACAATGTTTGGTTTGGAAAAACAAATCGCAAGATGATGGATCAGATGGCCAATCACGCCACTCGCATTCGTCGCTATATTGATCGCTATGGTTTAGATCGCGTCGAAGAGTTCATCGATACCTGTTTAAGTTTGGAAAACTTAATTGATCGTTACAGCCCCTATCAAGAGAAAAGCACAAAGGTAGAGCCTGTAGTTGCCGATGAAAATCGTAATGTTGAGCCAGGTATGCTCAGAGTCAATCGTCCGTATATGCGTGATTTTATCAATCCACCTGAATTCGTAAAAGAACAAAAGAAGAAACGTGAAGAGCAAGAAATGCTTAAACGGTCTAAATTTCCTGCAGAGCCAGAAAAGGATGTATTAACATTCTTATTAAATTACGCTCCTTTAGAAGACTGGCAGCAAGATATTTTAAGTATTATCCGTGATGAAGCTTATTATTTTTCGCCGCAAGGGATGACGAAAACTATGAATGAAGGTTGGGCGTCGTACTGGCATTCTAAGCTAATGACTGAAAAGATTTTGCAAGATTCAGAAATTATCGATTTTGCAGATCATCATTCGGGAACTATGGCGATGGCACCCAATGGCTACAATCCTTACAAAGTGGGAATTGAATTATTCCGTGATATTGAAGATCGTTGGAATAAGGGACAATTTGGCCGCGAGTGGGATGAGTGTGACGACGTGAAAGAGCGTAAGCACTGGGATAAAAAATTAGGATTAGGTCGACAAAAAATTTTCGAGGTTAGAAAGTTTTATAATGACGTTACGTTCATTGATGAATTTCTAACTGAAGATTTCTGTATAAGAAATAAACTCTTTGTTTATAAATTTAACAAACGTACCAATAAGTTCGAGGTCGACACTCGAGATTTCAAAGCGATTAAAGCAAAGCTTTTATTCCACATGACTAATTTCGGACAGCCGATTATTCGAATCGAAGACGCTAACTTTGAAAACAGAGGTGAATTACTTTTAACTCACCTTCACGAAGGTATTGATTTACAACCAGATTTTATGAACGAAACTCTCAAAAACGTTCAAAAGATTTGGAGTCGCCCAGTGAATCTTGTGACGGCGATGGAAGGCGAAGGGTTCTTGTATCGGTATGATGGCAAAGAGCTGCAGGCGCACAAAATTCAGCCATTGCCTCAGCAGAAACCATAGTTTAGGCTCTGAAGTCTATGTCCAACGTGCGAACCGTTTTCTCGACAGATCCCAAAGACAAGGTGAATTGTCCTGAGTGTAAAAGAAACTTAACAGAGTGTAAATGCATGCAGCAGGAGCTGGTTGATTCCAAACAGTTCACTGCGGTTCTGCGCCTAGAGAAGAACGGACGAGGTGGCAAAACGGTTACGGTTATAGAGAAATTACCCAGAAATGAGACTTATTTGAAGGAGCTTTGCAGGGAAATTAAGGCCAAATGCGCGACTGGTGGGACTCACAGGCTGACTACAGATCAGTCAGTAATAGAGATACAAGGTGATAAATTAGACATGGTTAAAAAAATTTTGACGCAAAAGATGATTAAGTTTAAGGGCTTTTAATGTAGGATGCCCAAAATTTATATCTTGTAAAAGTAAAGCTTTTGTATTTAAACAAAAAGACAACCTTAGGTAAACCAAATGACTTTAAAGAAAAAAGTACTGATAGTAGATGATTATGAAGAAAGCTGTGCGCTTTTAAGTGAAATTTTAGAAGAGAGCTACGAGTGCCTGGCTACTCAAGAGAGTTCAAAAACGTTCGAACTTCTAGAAACCTTCAAGCCAAACTTAGTTATTCTTGACTACAAAATGCCAGGTCTATTGGGCGTTGATGTGTGCGCTCAAATTCGCGCCAAAGAAGACACGAAATATATTCCAGTTATTTTCGTTTCAGGTGCTGCGACTGTAGATGAAAAAATTCGCGCGTTTGAAATGGGTGCTGACGATTTTGTTTCTAAACCTTTCCATGTTAAAGAATTACTTTTACGTATTAAGCGTTTAGTGGATCGTGAAAATGAGGCAGTTAGTGAATTAGCCGCTTCAAATTTAAAAATGAACTTGTTGTCTCGCCGCGTGTATTTGGATGGTGTTGAAGTTCAATTGACTCCAAAACAATTTGATATCTTAAAACTTCTAGTAGGCGCTAAAAACAATTTAGTATCTCGTGAAAAATTCCTTGAAGAAATTTGGGGCGATACAGAGGTGACTTCAAGAAACGTAGATAGCCAAATCAACTATCTAAAACGCAAGATTGAAACCTTTAAAGGTAAGATCTCGGCGGTGCCAAGTCTGGGTTACAGACTGGATGTTCAAGAAAACTAAACTTAAAGGGCCGATATGGCCCTTTTTAGTTTTTGCCTATCCTTATTGCGCGTTCTTAATTCTTTAAAAAATGTTTTTAGTAATTCTGAACTCTCTTCTTTGAGTAAGCCAGTTTCCCATTTGGGCTGGTGGTTGAATCGCTTATCATCGAAAACTTGATATAAACTACAGCAAGCGCCGGCCTTAGGGTCTTTGGTGCCGATATAAACATGGCGAAGGCGGGCTTGGATGATGGCGCCTGAGCACATTAAGCAGGGTTCAAGACTGACATAGAGGTCACAATCCACAAGGCGCCAGCTTTTAAGCGTTAAGGCAGCCTTTTGGATCGCAATGAGCTCGGCATGCAAGATAGGATTGTTTTTGGATTCGCGAAGGTTGAAGCCGCGGCCGATGACTTTACCATCCTTCACAATAATGGCTCCCACGGGCACTTCCCCCTTAATCTTGGCTTTATGAGCCTCTTTAAGCGCCAATCCCATCCAATACGAATGGTCTTTAGTCGTTTGGGTCTTGGCTTTTGGGGTTTTCGGCATTCAGGGCTCCTGCAAATAGTGCATAGCATTAAATATAGATAAGTCAAAGTGTTTGCTAAAGGAAAAGGCTTTTGCTATTCCTCACGGATTACTTACACGCATATTGGAAGGACGGTGATATTCAATGCCATTTGTTAAACTTAGAGACGGAGAAAACTTCGAATCTGCTTTCAGAAAATTCAAAAAATCTTGTGAAAAAGCAGGCATCCTTTCAGAAGTAAAAAAACGCGAACATTTCGAAAAACCAAGCGTACGTTTGAAAAAGAAGTCTTTAGCTGCTCGTAAAAGAGCTCTTAAAAAAGCTAAAATGAGAGATTAGTCGTTAACGACTAAAATCAAATTAGAACAGCTAAGTTGAAAAACTTGGCTGTTTCTATTTTAATATCCAGATAAAACGTTATATCCCAGAGGTTCTTATGGAAATCCGTGAAAAATTAATGGCCGATATGAAAGACGCGATGAGAGCTAAAGACTCTGTAAAACTTGAAGCCATCCGTTTTCTACAATCTGCGATCAAGTATAAAGAAGTTGAAGTTCGTCCTAACGCAATCACTGCGGACGATGTACTTGGTGTAATCAAAAAGTTAGTTAAGCAAAGAAAAGAATCGATCGAGCAGTTCAAGGCAGCATCTCGCCAAGATCTAGTCGATAAAGAAGCGCAAGAATTAAAAATCCTAGAAGCGTATTTACCCGCGCAAATGACAGCCGAGCAGATCACTGCCATCGTAACTGAAGTCATCGCAAAAACAGGTGCTAAATCTATAAAAGAAATGGGCCTTGTGATGAAAGAAGTCATGGCGAAAACTGGCGGGGCTGCGGACAACAAAACAGTTAGCGAAATTATTAAACAGAAGTTATCTTAAGATAACTTCTGCTGTTCTTTTTGGGCAATTGCCTTAATCTATTAGTACACCTTAAGACAGAGACAGGCGACGAATGAAGTTTTCTCAGGAATTTATTGATCAAGTTCAGGACGCTAATAATCTCGTCGATATTATTTCCCAGTACACTCAGTTAAAACAATCGGGATCGGGCCTTATGGGTCGCTGTCCTTTTCCTGACCACAAAGAAAAAACACCCAGCTTTTCCGTTTCTGAAGCCAAACAAGTGTATCACTGCTTTGGCTGTCAGAAGAGCGGAAATATTTTTACATTTTTAAATCAATATCAAGGCATGTCGTTCCCGCAATCGATGGAATACCTTGCCGACCGCGCTGGTATTGCGCTTCCTAAAGAGACACAAGATTTTGATGACAAAAATGCCCTTCGAAAAAAAGAAATCTTAAAATTAAATAAAGCCGCGCTAAACTTTTTTAATAAAAATTTGGATGCTTCAGGTAAAGACAGCATGGTTCGCCAATACCTAAACAAGCGCGGCTTAAGCGATGACATCGTGAAATTATTTCGCTTAGGCTGGTCATTGCCTGAATGGGAAACTCTATCTAATCACCTGAAATCATCGGGTCATTCGCTAGATTTGGCTGAAGAAGCACGTTTAGTAAAACGCCGAACAGAAAAGACGGGCTTCTATGATATTTTTCGTGAACGCTTAATCTTTCCTATCACAAATTCGATGGGGGATGTTTTAGCGTTTGGTGGGCGTATCTTAGCGCAAGGCGAGCCAAAATATTTAAACTCGCCCGAAACGCAAGTTTTTCAAAAAGGGAAAATATTTTACGGTTTAGAGCAAACGGCTCGTTATATTCGGTCCCAAGATCAAATTATTATCGTAGAGGGTTACATGGACCTGATTTCCCTGTTCCAGAGCGGCATTCGCAATGTCGTTGCCACTATGGGAACAGCGTTAACGTCAGATCATGGGCGAGTTATTAAGCGCCTAACGCGAAACGTAGTGGTTCTATTTGACGGCGATAGAGCAGGGAAAGAGGCCGCAGAGCGCAGTTTATCGCTATTGTTAGAGCAGGACTTATACCCGCGAGGGCTCATCCTGCCGGACAATATGGACCCTGATGACTTCGTTAAAAGTCGGAGTGTTGAGGAATTAAACCAGTTAATTGACCGATCTCCTGACTTGATGAATCTAATTTTTACAGAGTGGTTAGTTGGTTTCGGCGGTGAGCCGAGCGAAAAAATTAAAATAGCGAACAGGCTGAAAAAGGTTTTGGACGTGATTCCTGACCCACAATATCGAAAACTATACGTCGAGCAGCTCGCACCCATGATGGGGGTTGATAAAAACTGGCTGCGCGATACGGTCTTGGCTAAGGCTCAGACTGCGCAAACTGCACCGTCGCATTCAGCCGTTCAAGCGCCTATTAGACAAATCAAGCAGGAACCAACACCAACGTCAAATTCGGTGCCAAAAGTTTCGAGTGATCCAGTGAACTTCCCAGTGAAGTCGGCATCGAAAGCTGAGAAATATTTGTTGTCGTTAGTTATCAAATCTCGTGCCAATTTAGACTACTTTTTGGAGCAGGGTTTGAGTCAGTATATTGTTAATATTCCTATGAAAAATCTTTTCAATCACATCGATCAAGTCTATAGACAAAACCCTGAAAAGTTTGATAGGTTGACTAGTCTGTTAATAACTCAAATTGACGATCCGAACGTTTTGTTTTTCAAGACCCCTCAAGAAGTTTGGAAGGGTAATGTAAAACTGAACGAAAAGAGTGATACAGAGTGGGAATCGGTGGATGCGAATGATGGAAACATCGACGAATCAGAAAGCGCCGGTTCTAACAGCTACGACGATCAAAAAAATTTAGAAATAGAAACTAAATTTTTTAAAGACGCCGTACAAAGAGTCAGAGAAGACTTTTTGAAAGCGAGATTGAAAACAATTTCGCATGAACTAAAGGTGAACGCTACACCTGAAAAAATTGAAGAGATGATGGCGATACAAAAATCGTTAAAGGATCTCAAGGACAGTAAGGAAAGCTGAGAAGCTAAGTTTTAAAAAAAACGACCTTGATTGCAAGCAAGGTTAAGAACAGGGGAACGAGTGAAGTCAAACATACCCAGCAAGTCGAAAGAGCCAGTAAAAGTCCTTTCTCAGGCCGAGCAAGAAGTAATCATCAAAGAAGAAATTCAGCGATTCTTAAAAATTGCAAAAGAGAAAAAAGCTCTAACGATCGAAGAGATCAATGAGATCCTTCCTCCGGAAATTCTATTACCGGTTGTTATCGATCAATTCATGCATGCATTAGAAGCCCAAGGCGTAGTGATCACAGATCACACGGAAATGGCCGCTAAAGAAGAAGGCGATTCTCCTTTCTTGTCAGATATCGACAAAGAAGAAGATGAAGACGAAGATGCAGAAGAAAAAGCAGAAACTGAAGACGTAAAAGGTAATGATCCAGTTCGTTTATACCTACGAAAAATGGGAAGCGTTTCATTATTAACTCGTGAGGGTGAAGTTGAAATCGCTCGTCGTATCGAGAAAGGTGAACGCGAAATCGTTCGCGCGATCTTGATGTCGCCATTAGGAACTTGGGAAATTATCAATTTGGGTAAACGTCTTGATGAGGGCCGTATCAAAGTTAAATCGATCTTCCGTGGTTTGGAAGACGAAGACACTCAATACGACGAAAAAGAATACATTGATAAAATTCACGAATTAATCGGAACGGTAACAGTTTACCAAAACGACACTCGTGCGTTCTTCGAAGTTTTAAGACAAGAAAATACGCCGAATGATAAACGTAACGCTACAATGGCGGAATTGCGTGTGTTGAACGAAAAATTGATGCAGAACTTTGAATCGATCAATTTCAATCGTAAGACAATCAATCGTATTGTTATTAAATTTAAAAACTTGGTTAACCGCGTATCTACGTTACGTAAACGTATCAAAGACGGTGTTGAACGTACGTTCTCTAAAGATGTAAACCAGCTTGTTGAGCGTTTAAAAGTTATCGAAGGCAACGAAAAAGAATTAACGAAGATGACTAAAGACACGGGTCTTAGCTATCACCGTTTCAGATCGTACGTTGTTCAAGCTCAAGAAGCGGATGCCCGTTTAAAACGTTTAGATTCAGAAACAGAAATGAATTTCCGTTGGATCCAAGAAACCTACACAGCTATCTGGAAAGGTGAGCGTGAGGCCGATGCAGCGAAGTCTGAACTCGTAGAAGCGAATTTACGTCTTGTGGTTTCTATCGCGAAAAAATACACGAACCGTGGGTTACAATTCCTAGATCTAATCCAGGAAGGTAACATCGGTTTGATGAAGGCCGTTGATAAGTTTGAATACCGTCGTGGTTATAAATTCTCGACATATGCGACTTGGTGGATTCGTCAGGCGATCAC
>DDTZ01000062.1:31723-32058 GCA_002344565.1 Bdellovibrionaceae bacterium UBA2351
GTTCGTACATCACGTTACTTAATCCAAGAATTAGGTCGTGAACCATTGCCAGAGGAAATCGCAGAAAAAATGGATATGCCTGTGGATAAAGTACGTAAAGTTCTTAAAATTGCAAAAGAGCCAATCAGCTTAGAAACACCGGTGGGTGAAGAAGAAGATTCGCACTTGGGCGATTTTATCGAAGACAAAAAGGTGATCAATCCAGCGGAAGCGATTGTGAACTTGAACTTAGCGGAACAAACTCGTCGTGTGTTATCAACACTGACTGCGCGAGAAGAAAAAGTTCTTCGAATGCGTTTTGGTATCGGTGAAGAATCAGATCATACTTTGGAAGA
>DDTZ01000062.1:32413-33506 GCA_002344565.1 Bdellovibrionaceae bacterium UBA2351
AACAAGCTTAAAGCTTTCGTTGACGGATAAATATTCCTCTTTTAGATTTTAAGTGAGCCTATCGCCAACTGGTAGGTTCATATTTTCCCGAGGCGGGGGTGTAGCTTAGTTGGTTAAAGCAATCGGCTCATAACCGATGGATCCGGGGTTCAAGTCCCTGCGCCCCTACCAAATTTCTTTTATTCAATCATCTAATATCGATTTCTAATATTTTGCGTTTCATTTTGAGACGCATTATAGGTTAAAAAAAATTGTCCGATAAGATACCTGTCGGATGCCATATCTAAACTGTAACTTTAAAATTAGTTTTTTGCTTTTACTGGCGTTTCTAGTTTCAAGTTGTACTCTTGATGCTCGGTTTTCAAATTTAAGCTCGAATACGTTAGACAGTGATAAGCCAATTCAAGATCCTATCTTTGGCGCTCCGTCAAAGCCTACAGGATTTATTGCACTGGCCACATCTACTTCGACAATCAATTTATCTTGGACTTCAAATAACGGCGCCGAAACCAAATACAGAATTGCCTATGCTCAGGGAAAATTGCCGCCTGCTGACTGTAATTCTGGTATGCTAATTGATCAGGATCTTATCACGGGTCTTAATTATGGGCTGACCGGCTTGTTGGCTAATACAAGGTACACGTTTCGCGTCTGTGCGATTAACCCTTCAAAGTCGGAACTTATTTCTACCGGAATCACGGCTACAGCTACTACCTATAAAGTTCCCCCACCCAATCCTTCTGGTCTAAGCATCATAGTTCATTCATCCACAGGGGTCACTTTAACGTGGAACTCGGGCGGGGGAACAACATCAGGATTTCGAATTGCCTATCAAACGGGGCCCGTCGCCCCAGCTAACTGCGCCAGTGGAACACAGGTCAGTGAATACCTAGTGAGTGGCACCAGTTGGTATGTGAATGACCTTACAGCGGCGACGCAGTATTCGTTTCGAGTGTGTGCCGTAAATTCAAACCCAGTTCCCGATGTGTCCACTGGCATCACGGCTTCGACTACGACCCTGGGTGCGCCGCCACCCAATCCGACGGGTTTAACGGCAACAGTTAATACGACGTCGCAAATTACATTAAGTTGG
>DDTZ01000062.1:33867-53630 GCA_002344565.1 Bdellovibrionaceae bacterium UBA2351
CAACTGCTCCAGCAAATTGTTATGTAGGCACAGTAATCTCAGCACCTCAAATTTCTGGAACTAGTAAAGCGATTGGTTCACTGATTGCCAGTACTAATTATAGTTTTCGACTGTGCTCAGTTAATGCTGATGGATCTATCTCCGCGGGAGTCACAATTACAAAATCTACCTTCGCCGGTGGCCAAACATTGCCGGGATCAGTGATTCCAGTTTCTGGAACCAGTGTCGTAACGGAAGTCGGAACAAGTGAAGCCAAATTTATGGCTAAATATATCGGTGGTGCCGCTTTGAGTAGTTTCACTATCGTGCTTAATAGCGGCTCAACGGCCCCGGCCAACTGCACTTCTGTTGGTAACGTTTCCAATTTATCTACAAGCGGCTTCGGAGCGGCGACCTATGAAGAAAGCTACACCATTCTTGCTGGACTCTCGCCCTCGACGCAATACACGGGGATCATTTGTGGCTTTGCAAACTCAAGCTACAGTACGCCAACAACATTCACTTTCACCACTTTATCCAGTCAGTCGTCATCCGCAAATAGTTATGGCGAAGTTTCTAACCTTTTCGTACGCTCTGGTTTTGGCGGCAGTTCAGCCGAAATTTGGGCAAACAACGGCACAACTTTAGAAGACACATTTTATTATATTAGTTACGCAGCGGGCACATCACCACCACCTTTATACTGCCAAGGTGCAACGAGTTTTGGCTCAAATTCGTTCTGGTATCACTTTTCTCAAACCTACGAGCTCACTACTGTTTATGGAGGGTTTTCTGCAGGCCAGACCTATACTTTCCGAGTTTGTTCGTCGCCTCTGAGCGAATATTCAATGAACTTAAACGATCGATCACAAGGGGTGACATACACCTGGGTAGCTCCTAGTGGCAGTACTCCTCCGTCTCCGGTGATCAATCAAACAACTGTCAGTTATAATTCTGTGATTTTTGATATTTCTGCCAATATCGCATTGACCGATGAAATTTGGGTTTTCAAAGAAGAGGGCGGCACGGCTGGAACGGCTTGCAACGGAAGTCCAACGGAAGAAAAGGTAATGGGTGCAAATACGATTGTTACCGCAGCAAATTTAAAATCCAATACTTTGTATACGTTCACAGTCTGCGCCCTGGGTTTTAACTTTTTGCCATCGCCCCAAGTTGTTGTTCAACGAACAACGAACGTCGGCCCCAGCGCGCCCCCTGATCCAATCGGGTTTGTGATCACTCCACTCACACAAAAATCAGTCAGAATAGATTATGGTTCCGCGGGTGGATCAACTGCTGGCTTGAAGTTGCTTTGGAACTCAACCGGAGTCTTGCCGAGCGATTGCAGTGTCGCTAGCACGGGATATATGAATTTACCTTCGGCTTCAATGCAAGCTACGGTAAACAACTTAACTCCTGGACTGACTTACGCATTTAGGCTATGCGCCGCGAATTCCAATATTCCGATTAACTACTCGCCCGGAGTTACCGGGACCGTGACATTGGGGCCAACGCCACCAAGCGATGTTGTTGGATTAAAGGTAACTTCAAAAACAAATTCAGAAATTTCTTTTGAGTGGAGTTCAAGTGACGCTACAGCGGTATCGTTCATTGCCACCTATTTGACGGATGGTATTCCCGCAGACTGTTCATCTGGAACCGTAATACCCCAATCAGGCGATAATAAAAACTCGAGGACAATTTCAGGGCTCAGCAACGGCACTTATATTGGAATTAGAGTTTGTGCCTTGAATGCATCTACACCTGCATCGGTTTCTGCGGGCGTAGCTTTAGATGCTGCTACTAATCTGAGTACAACAGCAGAAGTTATTTCTGCTGTTAAGATGTCGTCGGGACGATTGCTGAGTTTCAGCTTCGCTGGCGATTCCAATGGCGATGGAAAGGATGACTTAGTTTTTAGTGGTGACAACACGTCTAACATAAAAATAATTTCCGGTACAGCAACGGGCAGTGGGTATTCATCAATCAGAACTTTTTCAACACCTGGAAATTATCGCTACTATGGAGACTATAACAAAGATGGTTACGAAGATTTACTTTTAGGCAAAACCAGCTCAGTTGAAATAATTTCTGGAAAGGATGGATCCGTCCTTATGAGTCGAGATGGCGTCATCGTGAGCGATTCCTTTGGTCAAACCACAGATCCAATTGGAGACTTAGATTCAGATGGCGTAATTGATTTTATCTCGACAGCTTCGACTACTCGAAATGCTACTGGAAGCGTCGGTGCCATTTATGCGATTTCCGCAAAATCAGGAGTGATCCTATGGTCATACTTAGGATCCACTGCCAGTGAAAAGTTAGGTACATCCGCTGCCGTCATCGACGATATCAATGGGGATGGCCACAAAGATGTAATTGTTGGTGGACCAGGTTATGACGGCCCAGCGGGCGTCGGCAGCGGTCGAGTGGTTATTTTATCAGGTATAAATGGGAATGTCGTTTACACATTTAACGGGGAAACAGCAGCCAGTGCGTTCGGAACTTCGGTAGCAGCACTTGGTGACCTACTTGGCACTGGTGATGTCGTGATTGGGATCGGTGCGCCTCAACACACAGGTACAGCTGGAACCTCTTCCGGAAAGTCCTATGTTTACAATGCGGTTTCTCATTCTCTAATATACTCAAGCGAAGGCACATCCGCAAATTCTCTCTATGGTACTCTTGTCAGCACTATTGGTGATTACGACGATGACGGAAGGCTAGATTATGCGATTTCAGCGCCTGGATTATACAATCAATCGGGTGCTGTTCAATTTCGCTCCGGTGTTAACAATTCAATACTAGAATCCTTAACAGGAACATTGAATTTCGGCTCGACGTTGGGATTGGTAGGCGACTTCGACCATGATGGCAAACCTGATATTGGTATTGGTACCCAAAACTTGCTTTACATTATAAAATCTAGAACGACTCCTGTGCCTCCGTAGTCCATAACCGGCCTCTTTTCCTTGCTCTGAATATTGAGGATGTTAGAATTGGTTCAATGGTTTTTACCTCGGGAGCGTTCCTTTACTTTTTTGTTCTAGTTTACTTTATCTATCTTATATTGCCGACAAAACAACAAAACATATGGTTACTTTTTGCAAGCTATGTTTTTTATGGGTTTTGGGATGTGCGTTTTTTGGGGCTCATGTTGTTAACGAGCTCGTTTGATTTTTGGTGCGGTCTCAAAATTCAAGAGGCTCATCTTGGAAAGACAAAATTTACTGCTAAACACATACTCGTATTTAGCTTCATTGTTAATTTTGGAATTTTGGTTTTTTTTAAATACTTCAATTTTTTCATCGATAGCCTAAAAACTTTTCTTGCGTCATTACCTATGGATTGGCAACCAAGATATCTTGAAATTGTATTACCACTAGGAATTTCATTTTATACATTTCAATCGGTTTCCTATGTTATAGATGTATACAGAAAAGACACTAAGCCTAATCATAATTACTTTAACTTCTTGCTTTTTGTGTCCTTTTTTCCTCAGCTGATCGCAGGGCCCATTGAACGATCGAAAGATTTACTTTCGCAAATTGACCAGCCACGCCGAATCAGTGCTGAGAATATTCAGCATGGACTTTGGCTTATTCTATGGGGTGTGTTTTGCAAAATTTTTGTTGCGAACAATTTGTGGAACTACACCTCCTGGGGCATAGGTCCCTTAGGTCCAAAAAATGGAATCGATGTTTGGGTCATTGGAGTGGCATGGGCATTCCAGTTCTATTGTGACTTTGCTGGATACTCTCGAATTGCACAGGGGCTCGGACTACTTATGGGATTTCGTCTTACTAAAAATTTCAATTTCCCATATTTTAGTCAGAGTCCTTTTGAGTACTGGCGCAGATGGCATATAACGCTGAGTTTTTGGTTTCGCGATTATCTGTACATTCCTCTAAAAGAAATTTTTAAAAATCATAGTCGAGCTATTCCTTTGGTTCTAACGTTTACGTTAATTGGTCTTTGGCATGGAGCCAATTGGAACTTTGTATTCTGGGGTTTCTCGTGGGGATTGGTACTATCGATTTTGCGAGTTGCTTATCGAATTGATTTTGTTCAGATTCTTTTAAGGAAATATAAATCTTTAGTTTGGGTAGAGACCATGTTTACGTTTGCTTTAGTAATTTTACTTAATGCCCAACTTGTCGCAGAAAACTTGAGTCATGGTCTTGAGATTCAAAGGCGACTACTTCTTGATTGGACGATTTCAGAACGCGTGCTGCAAGACTTAATCTCTGTCCTATTTTTTATACTGCCGGCCCTAGCGTTAGATATCATTTTTTTCAGAAAAGGAAGTGAGTTTTTTATCGAAAAAAAATCTTGGCTTTTAAGGGCATGTCTCTACGCTGTACTTATTTTTTTACTTGTAGGGGGATCCAGTGCGCCATCGCATGATTTCATCTATTTTCAGTTTTAGTTGGGGCAAACCATGGATCTTGGTTTTTGCTAGCTTTGCGCTCTTAGAGTTAAGTTTACGTTTTTCATTTTTTGGAGTTCCTGCTTTTTTTCGTTGGGCCCAGTACTCGCCGAGAAGTATCACTTATATGGATTATATAGAAAAGACTCAAGACTCTGTTTTGAAATGGAAATTGAAATCAAACATAAATGGATTTATCAAAGGAGCTGGGTTTAAAACTAATAGTCTTGGTTTCCGAGATGATGAATTTACTCAAACACAACAAATCGTCACCCTGGGTCGTTCGATCACGTTGGGAGAGGGCGTTGAATTTGAATCAATATGGCCTCAACGCGTTGAGAAGAATTTAATATTTAACAACCACCGGCTTTCCAACGTGCAAAATTTGGCAGTGTCTGCGTATAGTCTTCTTCAGGTTGAACGTAACTTCGATTTATACGGACGTAAATTAGAACCTAGTATTGTCATTCTACCTTTGTTTATCGAAGAGTGGAACGCTCCTATAATTTCAGAAAATCACACTGCCGATTTTTCAATTTGGAACGCATTTGATTTAAGACCACAGCTGACTCATTTTTTTTCATTTTTTGCCATCAATCAATGGCAAAAACAGAATTTGGGACCGTTCGTAAAATCGGATTGGTCTTTCATCGGAACTCAGAAATGGAAAGACTATCCATCACTACAGTCGGAATTGCCTAGAATTGTTTTCTCTATCAAAAAAAGTGCAGACCGCATTGTGCTTCTGAATTTGCCTTCAAACGAGCGGGTCTCAGTTTCAGAAAGGTCTAAAAATCTTGCTATCCTTACCAATTGGGCCAAACGGTACGATTATATAGATTTGATAGATGCTTCAGACATTGTGGCCGATCGTCAACGTTATCCCACTATCTTTTATGGTGACCTACATCCAAATCACGAGACACACAAAAAAATTGCCGACCGAGTATACGCCGAGTTAAATTCGAAGAAGAGACTTCAATAATCAATAAAAAAGAGAGTACAAATGAAAATACTTTTAGCTAGCTTATTTATAATTTCGTTTGCTTTAGCAAAGGCAGAGACTTCGAAGTCAAAAGCACCTATCGAGGGTTGCAATTCAACACAAGGCTGGGGATATTTTTGCAAATTCAACGTTGAATTCGAAAAAAAACAAAACATTACAGTTATGGGTACGATCGGTTCCTTAGAACCTATTTCGGTAGCTCCGAAAATGAGTGATGGAGTTGCTCTTAAAATAAAGGTCAATGGGAGCGACCAAATCATGGAAGTTTTACTGGGACCCGAATGGTTTATCAAATATTGGGATGAAGTATTGAAGCCGGGTGATGAAATAGTAGTTAATGGAATCGAAGGTTTTTTTGAAGGAAAGAAATGGATTTTAACACAGTCCCTTACGCGTGGCGATCGACGAATTGAACTCATTAATAGAGACGGTCATCTAGCATGGAGCCCGTGGTCTCCTGTGAAAAAAGAAATTCCAAATAATAAAACTAAAACTAAGAATATAATAAAAAAATAGCTATTCGATCCAGAATGGACTCTATTCTCCGTTTTTCGATGGTCGATTTAATTTTTTTTGTTCACTTTTTCGGTAGGCTTGTGGGCTGACGTGTAGCGACTTATAATATTGGAATACACTTTGTTTTTGCGAATTATTTTTAGGCCATTGTTAAATGCATCACGCATTTCTGCGGTTTTAAACATAATTCGATAAGAAGTAGTTGTGAATAAATTGTGAATTGCAATTTCTTCGTTTAGCCCAAGATCTTCCTTCAGTTTTCTTTGATAGTACTTGATTACCAAAATATCCCCGATGATTACATCCACTCTTTTTCGCAGAAGCTGTTCGACTTGCAATGATTGCTCTGCGACTTCTGTGTATTTTTGATTTTGGGTTGCAATAGATTTAAATTTGTCGCCTAAAACATTTTTGGCTGTTTGAAATGCGCCAATTCTTAAATTTGCTAGATCATCTAGAGATTGAATTTTTAAATTCTGACTTTTCAATGACGCCGCGACATTGTGGTAGTCGATATAATAGTCAGAGGGAAACCCATCTAGCGATTTTTCTAGTTTGTTTATTACACCGTCTACTTTACCCAATTTGAAAGAGTTTTCGGCGCGATTCATTGGAACAAAAATCGGCTTAAAATTAGTGCCCACCGCTTTAAACGCTTCTCGAATAATGTCGCATTCGAGTCCGCTCGCATCCTCTTCAAAAATGTACGGCGGTTTTGAAAGGGCCATGGCAATTTGAGCTTCTTTTGCGATGGCAAGAGTACTCAAAAAAAGAAATAACATGGATACTTTGGTGAGCATACCAGTAGCTTACCAATTGAACTTCCTGATAGCAAAATCGAAAGTCCATGGCGCGGGACCCTGCATGATTTTTTGACAGGGATCCCTGAGCGCGCCAAAAAGTGGCCTAACAGTCTGAAACTTAAGCGTTTTGGTTTAGTAGGGCCTAGATATAATCGTATTGAATTAAATATTCTTGGGCACATCTTTTGGAACAGGTAGTGACTTATGACGTTGAAATTGGCTGTCGCTGTTGTTGTATTTAGTTTGTTTTCTGAAGCTCAGTCTATATGCCATGGTTTTTATGGCGCCAAACGAAGTTCCATCGAGCAAGGCATTGTTCGTGAGAGTCATTTTAAAAACCTTAAGAATTCTGAATATGATGTTTTGATTATCGGTGGTGGCAGCGCGGGATTGGGTTCGGCCTTGGACGCCTCAACACGGGGATTGAAAACTATATTAGTCGAAGCGGACGATTTCGCATCTGAAACGTCGAGTAAATCTACTAAACTGCTTCACGGAGGCGTTCGTTATCTTGAACAGCTATGGAACAAACTTCTTACTCAGCGTGAGTGGGACCAGACCTTATACAATCTTATCACCGACGCGCTGAAAGAGCGTAAGACCGTAATTAAAAACTCTCCGAATTTGGCACAGCCATTAGCACTTTTGACTCCGATCTATAGTTGGCCGGAAGTTCCTTACTATTGGGCAGGATTAAAAATTTACGATTTGTTTGCGGGAAAAAAAGGAAAACTTCCAGGCAGTCATTTTATGTCGGCTCAGAAAATTAAACAAATGTATCCCCAGATTAACACGACCGGATTAAAAGGTGGCGTTGTTTATTATGACGGGCAATTTAATGACACACGTTTAGCCATCAGTTTGGCTCATACGGCTTCTTCACAAGGAGCTACGTTGTTAAACCATACGCGCGTGGTAGGTTTCGAAAAAGAAAATGATCAAATTGTGGGTGCTATTGTTAAAGATATGCTGACGGGTCTAACTCATACTGTGCGTGCTAAAGTAGTTTTGAATGCGACCGGTCCATTTGCCGATAAATTGAGACAGCTTGATGATCCATCGGTTCCAGCTATGATATCAGGGGCTAGTGGTACGCACTTGGTATTAGATAAACAATTCTCTTTACCAGAAGCCGGGATGCTAATTCCTAAAACGTCTGATGGCCGGGTGCTATTTGTTCTTCCTTGGGAAGGAAAAACATTAATTGGAACTACCGATAGTAAAACAGACGTCGTCGAAAAGCCTAAAACTACCGAAGACGACATCAATTATTTGATTAAAGAAGTTGCTCAATATTTGAGTCAGCCGATTTCCCGCGCGGATGTGAAATCCTATTGGACTGGAATTCGTCCGTTGGTTTCAGATCCCAATGCGGCGGATACGGCACAGTTAGCCAGAGATCATGTTATTAATAGAAATGAAAAAACGGGATTAATAACGTTAACGGGTGGCAAGTGGACAACCTACCGAGTAATGGGTGAGCACGCCATCGATCAAGTGATGGTGCAACTAGGACGTGATCCAAAAAAAGAGGCATCTAAAACTGAAAATTTGAAATTGCAAGGCACTAAGGAATGGCAATTCGAAAACTACAAAACATTGATGGAAAAATATAAGTTACCAGAAGACGTTGCTATCTACTTGAATCGGATTTATGCAGGGCTTGCGACTAAGCTTTTAGATCTATATCCTAATTTACACCAAAGAATGGCGATAGATTTACCCTTCATTTGGGCTGAGGTGTACTACGCTGTTCATTTCGAAGCGGCACGCTCTATAACTGACGTACTGGCGCGAAGAGTACGAGTCGCTACCTTAGATAAAATGGCCACGAACGCCATTTTAGAGCGTGTAAGTCAGATCATGGCGACCGAGCTAAGTTGGCCAGAACAGACGCGTGTCTCAAATTTGGAACGCGCTCGAATAGAATTTCAGCTTGAGAAGTAACCTCTACTAAAAGGTATTATTCTGACACATATTTTCGTTTCAATTCGATAATTGCCACAAGACAATTTATAAATCTTCACAAACTGCCGAACAGTTATACATGAACATTAAAGGATTTTTTGTTTATTTCTTAACTGCGATGGCATTTTTGACGTCGGGTTGTGTGGTGGATTCACGCATCACGAGTTTAAGTGACGTATCGACCGAGATGAGCGAGTCGATAGTTGTAAAGGTCGAAGGTAGTATTCAAACCGTAGTACTAACAGAAGGACTTACAACGAATGTTAACTTCACTTTAAGTCGCCCACTCACTCAGGATCTACTTTTAAAATATGAATTAGTGTCCTCTCGTAATGATCAAGTGTCAGATTTTTTGAGCACCTCTGGTACCGTCACGATTCCCGCCGGATTTGCAGGTTTTACATTTAGTATTCAGGCCTTGAGTGACGGACTGTTTGATGGTGACGAGATGTTTGATTTAGTCTTTACTCCCTTAACAACTGGTCTAGGTGTTGAGAAGCAAACTCTTCCGGTCAAACTAATAGACAATGATTTGCCTCCGATGATATCGATGGCATCAGCCACGGCTAGCGTTGCAGAAAGTGTCGGATCTAGTTCGGTAACAGTTCAACTGAATCGAGCTTCCCAGAAATCAGTGTCCGTAGGATATAGCTTCGCGGATGTAAGCGCTGTAGGTTCTGGTACAGATTACAGTGCAACAGCTGGCACCGTGACGTTTGCGCCTGGTGAAGTTTCAAAAACAATTCCGTACACGATAGTGAATGATAATCTTAATGAAGCATCCGAGGCGTTTAATATATCTCTAGGAATCATCACAGGCGACGCGTCCTTCGGTTCCACTACGAACACGGTTGTAACCGTCACAGATAACGACGCTGCCCCAACTATTTCTATTAACTCGCAATCTATTGCAGAAGGTACTGGTGTTGGAACGACGACTCTTTCTTTTACAGTGTCGTTAAGTGCGATCAGTGGTCAAACGATCACGGCAAACTATGCATCGGCAGGCGGCACAGCCGTTTCGGGAACGGATTTCACAGCAGTCAGTGGTACGCTGACATTTGCACCTGGTGAAACTAGTAAAACGATTGCAGTCATAATTACTCGCGAGGCCCTTAGTGAAAGTTCCGAGACTTTTACAGTAACGTTAAGTGGTCTGAGCAACATCACCTCTAGTGGCTCAACATTAATAGGAACGGGTACGATCACTGATGATGATACACCGCCAACTTTAAGTATTTCAAACGCAACGGTTAATGAGGCCGTCGGAACGACTTCACGAACGGTTACGTTAAGTGCGGCCAGTGGACAAGCCGTGACATTCAGTTGGGCGACCTCAGATGGCACAGCAACTAGCCCGGCAGACTATACTAACTCTTCGGGTACGGGCACCATCGCCGCAGGATCAACTACGACCACAATTTCAATTCCGGTCATTGATGATTCGGCCAGTGAGTCCACAGAAACGTTTACGATTACTCTAAGCAGTCCGACGAATGCGACGATCGCGTCGGGTACGGCAACTATTTCCATAACTGATAACGACGTTATTTGGCTTGGAACTTCTGGCGATGGTAAGTGGTCAACTCCATCTAATTGGTCAAAGAATGCAGTGCCTGTAAATACGGACGTTGTAACATTTGATAGTTCCTGCACGACAAATTGTAATGTGGCTATCAATGCGGTGGCGTCGGTGTCCGGAGTCAATATTCTATCAACCTATTCGGGCACAATATCTCAAACGACTTTCGCGCTTAACGTGGGCTCGAAGGGTTTTACGATGGCCGGTGGTACTTTTTCTGGAGGATCGGCGGGAATAGTTATCAATGGTGCCGCTTTAACAATTACGGGTGGAACATTCACTTCTACTACGGGTACTCTGCAAATTATCAATCCCGCTGTTGGATACAATACTGGAAACGCACTCGTAGTCAGCGCTGCCAGTGCATTCATCCACAACGGTGGCTCCATTTGGTTTAACTTTGGATCCAGCAACTATCCTACGGGATTGGTTAATGTGGCCTCTGGAAATTCTTTTAATAATGTACTCCTAAAATGTACGTCGTGTACCGATGATATGGTTTTGTCCTCGGTAGGTTCGACGGTTACGCCAACGGTGGACGGTACCTTCACTTTGGGTTCTAGCGCTCTTAAAGGAGCCTGGGATTTGAAAGGGAACTTAATTTTTGAAGCTAACTACGGCGGTTACATGGGGCCTGAATCGGCGCAGCTGACTTTTTCAGGAACGGGAACACAAACCATCGACAATACGGTGGGCGTTGCGGTGCCTAGGGGACTGGTTACAGTGAATAAAACGGCGGGTTCAAAATTGAGCCTGATAGGAAACTACTCACTTTTTACCGCGCAAAGTTTAACATTAACCTCAGGAAATATTGATTTAGGTGGTTATACCTTAACTGTTCCGGGAACCCTTTCGATTGCCTCTGGTGGGGGAATCTATTTAAATTCAGGATCTCTAAAAGTCGGTGCGTCCGGTACAGATGTTCTACCTGGTCCATATAGTAGCGGCACAGTGTACGGTGGAGCCGCTCCTTAAACATTTTCCCGACCAGGCTATTGTCCGTTTCTTATTCCGAATGGCTTCTTAGATAGAAAAAACAAAGTAAAATAAAAGAGTGAAGATACTATTTTCGCTTTTACTGATTTCTATATATGCATCCGGCAATGATCGGTGCTTGCCGGGTCTTAATAAAAATACATTCGCGGTTCCTACAATTTTTAAATTTTTAGGCCACCCAGAATTAAATTTCTGTGAGCCCTTAAAGATAGGGCAAAAAAGAAACTTCAGTGTGGACCGCAAAGACAGTCCAACGACGGTGCCACATAAATACCAACTAGAGCGAGTTGGAGAAAAAGAATATAAGATCCGTTTCAATATTACATTTGTAGATGGCGAAAAAGGAAAAATGGATTCCACCCGATCAAGAGCGTATTCCCAGGTGTGGCGATCAATTGCAAATGAATGTTTAGCTAAGGTTCGTGATAAAATAAAAGGTCCTACTGGTGAAACGCTAACTTTGGAAATTGAAGAAAATAACCCAAAAAGCAAAGTGCCAAAAATTAGAGTTAAATTAAAAGAAACGGGGCGGGCGGATTCTCGCGCGTGGATTAAGGATATGCCGTGCTCTACTGTACTACATGAACTTTTGCATGTGGCTGGGTTAGTAGACGAGTATGATGAAAAGCTCGAAGGATATTCTGTTGATCCAAAGACGGGACGATATAAAAAAGTGGATGAGAACCCAGAAAAACTAGCTTATGACTGTCGTATTATAGGTGAAAAACATTCTGTAATGCATTCGCATCAAGAAAAATGGAACCGAGTATTCGGAACATGGAAAAGTACTACAAGATTATGTGAGTGTGGCAATGATGCTAAAAAGTGCGACTCATATTTTGAAGAACGACAAAAGAAAATGGCTCCCTACTTGAAGGAAAATGCAGGTGGGATAGTTGAGCTTCCTGACGAACTTAAGAGAATTCCATCCGAATGTCCTGACGGTTTTGTATTATATCCTAAATATTCGAAAACAAATGCAATTACCGATGAAGCCAAAGCGTCGCTAGGTTTTGGAGAAATTGGTTTAGACTTGCCCGATGAGCTGCCGAAGGATTTTTGGATGAATAAGATGGTGATTCAGCAGATAACTCCCATGCTAGAATCTGAACGTGAATCTGTGGTTGATGAAAAGCAATGGAACGCCATGATTTTCCCCGGCTGTTTTTCAAAAAATGCACTTTACTACGAAGCTGCCGAAAATGCCTACAGGACCTCCGTCGACCATGGCGGTGACGGTTGCGTCGACTATTCTCCAACTAAGACAACTCAAGAGACTGTTAAAAACCGGTAAACTCGTCAAAGGTTAGATTAATAGTGTTCCGACCTTGGCGCGTTCAAGAAATCTTTATTTTAGCGATTCGGGGCCTAGGTCTTTTCAGAAAAATAGCAAATGTGACGAGAAGTATTCATCAACAATAAAGGTGATTATGAGCAAGCAAAGTGAAATTTTATTGCAATCAGGTACAAACGAAATCGAAATTTTTGAGTTCTTGATGGGTGCGCAATGTTTTGGTTTAAATGCTTTAAAAATTAAACATGTCGCTAAGTTTCAACCGGAGCAAGTTCATCAGTTACCCATGATGCCAAATGGGATGCTTGGAACTATTGTTGAGCGTGATGAAGTTATTAAAATTATCGATTTAAGAAAAGTTCTAAACATCGAGACAAAATCAAATAGTAAACGTGAAATCATGATTTTAGCCGAATTTAATCGCCAAGTTCTTGGTTTTGTTGTGGATGAAATTTTAGGAATTCAACGTGTAGGTTGGGAAAATGTGCAATCACCTAATGCGATTTTGAATACAAATACAATAACGGGCATAGCTATTGTGGGTGATCGCGAAATTTCTATGTTAGATTTAGAGTCTATTGTTCTATCGATTTTTGGAATTTCCGGGGATATTAATCAGGAAAAACCAATCGGCTTTCCTCCAAATTTTAAAATTTTAGTTGCTGATGATTCGTTGATGATCCGTAAAAAAATTAAATGGTTTTTAGAAAAGATCGAAGCGCGTGATGTTGAAATTTTTGAAAATGGCGCGCTACTATATAAACGCTTTGAAGAGCTCCACGCCAGTGGCGTTAAAGTAGGACTTGTAATGACAGATCTTGAGATGCCTCAAGTAGATGGCTTTGCTTGTTGCAAGAAGATAAAGTCATTAGATAAAACTGTACCAGTTCTGATTTTCTCATCATTGATAAATGATCAGATTTCGCGTAAATGCGCCGAAGTGGGAGCCGAGCTTTCTTTGAATAAAGAAGAGTTTTCTAGGCTTGGGCAGATAATTAAAGGTTTCTTTCCCGATTTTGAAAAGAGAGCGGCCTAGGGCGTTTTAGCTGCTTCAAAAGCCGTATTTATGCTATTGGCAAACCTCCGATTTCCGATTAAGACTAGATTTGGGGGAATGATGGATTTAGCATCGCCAGGAATACTGAGTGGGCTACTTATGATTTTGGGTGGAACGTCCGTGTTCTTACAAGGAACCGGTCGATTGCCAGTCAGTAAAAATTCTGAAAAACAGACGACTTGGCTTACGAACATTGGACCTATTTTTAAAGTGGGTGGCCCCATCATGGTTGTCGCGGGCCTACTTAAATTGTTCTTATCTCTTTAGTTGTCAAAACATTAGACAGATTTTTCCATTTTAAAAAATAGAGTAATTCATGTATACTGCCGCGCTGGGGTTCGGAGGAGACATGAAATTTCTATTGAATTTTATCATTGCAATTCTCATTGTTTCTACGGCCTATCTTTCCGAATCTAGTGCCCAGGCGATTGACTCCAGAAACGCGTGTCTGAGTGTTTACCAGCCGAGTAAGTTATTACCAAATGGTCGTCGTGTTTGGTATTTGCATGAACCCGAAGCAATCGGTGATGGTTTTGAGCCAAAGTATGTCCCAAAGGGAAAAGTAGTTGAGTTAAAAGAACCCGAGGTCAGTAACCAATGCCAAACGACCGAATGCTATTTATTTTCAGTCATTAACTTTATAAATGTATTTAATGTAAATCAGAAAACATCGTCGGCTCCACTGGTATCAGAGCCGTTCTTAGTAGCTCATAAATTTTTAGAGCATATCAAAGAAGCCCTTCGCTTGGGCGTTGAAAGCCCTGAGTTGATTCATGACCTAGAGGGCGGGTTTCCTTATGAGGCATTTCATTTAACTCGAAAAGTTGGTCTTGTTCCTAAAGGTGCATGGGAACCAAAAATTCCTTTTGATGAGTGGAATACGCGCAAAATTTATCAAAATTTAGGTAAGAAAGTTCCGGAAGCTCATAAAGATATTCTAAAATTAGTCGAGCAGCATGGTTCGTGGCAGGCAAAAGAAGTGAAAGACGCTCAAGAACGCGTCTTCAACGAATTAAAAGATATTGTTTTAGAATTTTCTGGACCGCTGCCCGAGGTATTTGAATATAAGGGCCAAAATTATACACCGATCGCTTTTGAGCGTCGTTACGGAATTCCAAGATTAGCTACATTTTTACTGCATAACTCAGGTGAGTACGCACTTCCGGATAATCACGCTATGGTTTTAAGACAAGCCTTTACTAGCGAAGGTGGGCGCTATCGAACGTTTGATAGTGTTGGTGATAGAATGATTACAAATATCCGTACATATATCGACAATGGCCTGCCGGTGATCATTGATTTAAAATGGCGTAACGATGGACACTCTATGTTGGTTGTTGGCTATGAAGTCAATCAAGCCAATGAAGTGGTTAGATTTAAAGCTATGAATAGTTGGGGTCCATCATTTGGCAACAACGGTTTTGCCTGGTACACGCCCGCCGATGTTATCAAGAATACTACGGGCACCTATCGTATCGATCAGTCAGGCAGTGGACTATAATTTAACCTAAGTAACCGTAAAGCTCTTTCAGTAAGGCTGTTCTAGAAATCGGCTTTGTTAAAATTTTATTGTATCCGACCTTTTCATACTCATCGTCATATTCGGTGCGAATCGCATGTGCCGTCAAAGCCAAAATTGGCTTAGTAAATCCCATTTTTCGAATTTTATCTGTTGCTTCGTGGCCATCCATTCCTGGCATTTGTACGTCAATTAAAATTAGATCGAAATCGTTCTTCTTAACTTCATCGATGGCATCGATTCCGTTTTCAGCGAAGTGAACTTCAGCGCCAGAGTTTTTTAAGAAAAAGGAGATAAGAGTCAAGTTGTCCGGAGAGTCATCCACCGCCAAGATACGTTTATCCGTTAGTTTCAAATTTTCCAGTTGCTGTAGGTTCTCTACCATTTTCTTTGCCGGTTCTTTATTAATATTGCTATCGGTTGCGCGCTCAAGGGGTAGCGAAATCAAGAATGTAGATCCGACACCGGGTGTAGAATTCAATAAATTGATCTCACCTCCCAATGCTTTGGCTAGCTGCCGGGAAATAACAAGGCCTAAACCGGAACCACCAAATTGACGTCGAGTAGAAGGATCGGCTTGGCCGAAAGGTTGGAACAGGCGTTGTTGTTGTTCTTCAGTCAGACCAATACCCTGATCATTGACTTTGATTAAAAAGTTATCTTTTTTGTTTTCGTTAGAATTATTTTCAATAGTGATATCGACATCAACTCCACCATGAGACGTAAACTTAATTGCATTTCCGACAATATTAAGAAGAATCTGCTTAATTCGAGTTGAATCCGAAATATAGTGATTCTGGAATTTCTTAGGAGCGTTGAACTTCAAAGTTAACCCTTTCTCTTTCGCACGGAAAGAAAGGGTTGACTCCACGTCGCGTATTAAATCAGCCAAATCAAATTGAGTGTTTTCAAGCTCTAGTCGGTTAGCCTCGATACGCGACAAATCTAGAATGTCGTCAATCAGGCGCAAAAGCAGTTTGCCATTTCTTTCGATGCCGGAACTTAGTTCTTTAGTTTCTTTGTTTTCGGGGTTTATTTTGGAGATCAATTCCGAAAAACCCAGAACCGCTGCAAGAGGTGTGCGAATTTCGTGAGACATATTAGCTAGGAACTGACTCTTGATAACGTTCGCAGCATCTGCTTCGATACGTAGATGCTCTAGTTCGGCGACGTGTTGTTGGAGTAACTCTTTTTGGCGAGCCAGTTCGACGAACATTTGGACTTTTGCACGCACCATATAGGCATCAAGAGGTTTAAATAGAAGATCTACAGCACCTGTTTGATAACTTTGAAAAATCACATCGCTATCACGATGATGGGCCGTTACGAAAATAATCGGTAAGCTGACATATTTTTTTACACTGCGGATGATCTTAGCCAATTCCAGTCCCGATGTTCCCGGCATTTGGACATCTAAAAGAACTAATCCAAACTCATTGTGAGCAATATGCTCCAGCGCTTGATCAGCGTTCATCGCCGAATAAATTTCGATATCTGGTGCAGCTATCAATTCAGAAAGTGCGCGGATATTTTCTCGATAGTCATCAACAATTAAAATTTTAGTCTTGTTCATAGAGCCTCGCCTTTGTCGAACCCTTCAAGAATTGCTGGGATTTTGGGAATGCTAGCTACATAATTGGGTTTAAATAAGTCTATTGCGGATTGTGGCATTGACGGAAACTCAGCACTGGCTGGGTCTTGAACAATGGTGAGTCCCTTTAACAGATGGATAGTTTGCAATCCCAAAGCGCCGTCATTATTTGTTCCAGTTAACAAAATTCCGCATGCACGCTCTCTATAGGCAATAGCGGCGGACTCAAAAAGAACATCGATTGAGGGGCGAGCAAAATTAACGGGGTCGTCCTGTGACAATGAAAAACTATAATCTTTCTCAACTAATAAGTGGTAACCCGGTGGAGCAAAATACACGTGCCCGCATTCAAGGTGCATTTTATCATTAGCTTCGGTAAAGACTACATTCTGGCTATCTTGCCCGTAGATCAAAGACGGATTCAGTTTCGCATACTGAGGCAGATGCTGTACTACGACAATTGGAACTTGTCGGTTGTTTACTATCTGCATAAGTAACCGTTGAACTGCGGAAATTCCGCCGGCTGACGCTCCAATGAAAATAGCACTGATGTTTTTTCTCATGTGTATTTCCTTGTGGATAAAGTAGATTTATTGATAATGGGTTGCGCTTTTAAACTATAAATATTCTGATTTAAATCGACCGTATCAAACAGCCCAGATGAATTAGAAAACCTAATAGATTCTTTGGATCCAATACCAAGAAAGCCGCGGAACACTAATGACCGGGCAAATAAATTGAACGCGCGTTCCTGCAGTTCTCTGTTGAAGTAAATCAAAACATTACGGCATAAAATTAAATGAGCCTCGATAAATGGCGCATCGGTAACTAAATTATGCTCAGAGAATACAATATTTTCCAATAACTTCGGATTGAACCGAGCCAAACCATACTCTGCCGTATAGTATTCCGAGGGACTATTGACGCCACCTGCGGAAACATAGTTTTTGTTAAAAGAAGAAATCAAAGAAATATCGTAGATGCCTTCTTTAGCTTTCTTAAGAACTCTCGGATTAATATCGGTTGCATGAATAGTTGCGCGATTTAATAAATTTTCTTCTTTTAAAGCGATAGTCAAACTTAATACTTCTTCGCCTGTACTGCACCCGGCGGCCCATACTACAATTCGTGGGTAGGTCTTTAAAATTGGAAAGACGGTTTCACGCAAGGCGCGGAAAAATGTTGGGTCACGAAAAAATTCAGTAGTATTAATCGTTAGACTCGGAAGAATCTCTCGGAAAGCGTCGGTAGATTCAAGTACATGTTTTAGAAGCTCCACCAGGCTAGTCATATTATTTTGAGCCAACAAAGATGCTAATCGACGATCTAAAGACGCTTCGGCGTACTGACGGAAATCGTATCCGTAGCGCATGAATATTCCTTCTAAGAATAAATGTCTTTCAACAGGATCTAGTGGGGTCATGCCATGAAGCCTTTTGTAGTTAACCAAACTTTCAGGACAGTTGTCAGGTTGTTTAGGTTCACTGGTTTGGGTAGATAATCACTTGCGCCCGCCTCCATACATTTTTCGTGGTCTTCACGCATTGCTTTTGCAGTCAAAGCCACGACCGGCAATTCGCGGATACGTTTGTCTTGGCTTTGGCGAATACGTTTCATCGCTTCGAAGCCATCCATTTTAGGCATCATGATATCCATCAATACTAAATCGACGTCGCTGTGGCGTTCTAACGAATCTAAAGCTTCGATACCATTACGGGCAACGCGCACTTGTAATCCCTTCGCCTCCAGAGCGCTTGTTAATGCAAATACATTTCGAATATCATCATCAACAACAAGGACCGTTTTTCCTTCGAATGATTTTACTTGCGATCTCAATTGGCTCAACATCTCGCGTTTATCATTTGGCAGCAAAGATTCCACTCGATGTAAGAATAAGTTCACTTCATCTAAAAGGCGTTCGGGAGAGCGTGCGCCCTTAATCACGATACTTTCGGAATACTTTCTTAGGGCGTTTTCTTCAGTCTCTGACAGGTCTTTGCCTGTGTAAATTACCACTGGCGGAACCGAAATTTCTAATTGGCTTAGTTCCGCCAAAATTTCTAGTCCAGAAACATCGGGCAAAGTGAGATCTAAAATAATACAATCAAAACCTGTTTGTTTCAATTGTTCCATGGCTGAGCGCCCCGTTTTAACCGATATAACTTCTATTTCATCGCCAGAAATTAATTCAGAAATGGCTTTGCTTTGGCGCTCATCATCTTCGATCAATAAAACACGCCTTAGATTAGTTGAAATCATGTTTTCAATACGACCTAGTGCCGACCGAACTTTTTCGATTGTTACCGGTTTAGTTAAATATCCCAAGGCACCCATACGAAGTGCATTGTGCTGATATTCCAGCGCCGAAATCATATGAACGGGAACGTGACGTAGATGGGGCATATGTTTAATTAATTCAAGGATTCCCAAACCACTAATTCCCGGAAGCTTGATATCCAATAAAATCGCATCGGGAGTATGTTCATTTAAAATAGCCAATGCAATTTCGCCGTCATTGGCTTCAATGGCTTCGAAGTTATATGTGCGAACCATTTCGACAACAGACGACCTGAATGTCTCGTCATCTTCGACTACCAAAATAGTCTTCTTGTTTTTTTTCATATCCTTTAATGCCGCTTGAGCCCCTTTTTTCGCGCGATCTGACTGAAGATCTATAGGATGCGATACCTCCGAGGGAGTCGATGCCGTGTTGGGCGTAGACCCTTCAGAGATGAGATTGGCGAGAGGAACATTTTCGGGTTTGATATTGGGAAGCTCAATAGGAATCTGTAAGCTAAAGCTACTGCCTTTGCCTTCATCGCTAACCAAAGTGATTTTTCCGCCCAGTAAAACAGCTAGTTCTCTAGATATAGTTAGCCCCAAACCCGTGCCGCCGTATTGACGGCTGACAGAACTATCTGCCTGTTCAAATGCTTCAAAGATAATTTTTTGCTTTTCTTTGGGAACTCCGATACCGGTATCTGAAACTGTGATCGTAATTAACTTTTGAGTTGAATCTAATT
>DDTZ01000062.1:53981-61109 GCA_002344565.1 Bdellovibrionaceae bacterium UBA2351
AGCACGAAGCTCTGGAGGCAGATCATTAATTAACTTTAAGTTTTTCGTAGATGTTTGTGGTTCGAACGTCGCTCGTTTAGAGTCAAATAATGATCCGAGAGTAAAGGTATCTGGGCGAAGAGTTAACTTACGAGCTTCAATTTTAGAGAGATCCAAAATGTCATTGATTAACATCAATAAATCATTTCCGGCATTGTATATAGATCGAGCAAAGCTGCGCTGTTGATCTGTCATATTACGTTCTCTATTTTCAACTAGTAACGTTGATAGGATTAGTAGACCATTTAATGGTGTACGTAATTCGTGCGACATTTTAGCCAGAAAATCCGATTTGTACTGGCTTGATTTCTCAAGAAGAGATGCTTTTCCTTTTAAATCCAGTTGAGCGCTTTCTAATTCTTTATTTTTAATGCTCAATGCTTGCTGCTGACTCTCTAGCGCGCGCGCCTGTTGCTCTAGTTCTTCGTTGTTTGTTTTCAATTCTTCTTGTTGGGTTTGTAATTCTTCAGATTGAAATTGCGTTCGCTCTAACAGAGTCTGTAAATGATTTCGCGATTGGGCTGCATTAAGCCCAACTCCAAAGACTTCGGTAAGTGACTCAAATAAGTCTTTTTGAGACTGACTAAGACGTTCAAAGGAGGCCAACTCAAAAACACCAACTGGGCGCCCTTGAAATGAAAATGGCAATAGAGTTAACGTTTTAGGCTTGGCTTCACCTAGCGCGGACGAAATATGCCAATAGTTTTCAGGAATATCGTTAATTTCCCAAGGCGTATTTCGAGTTAGAGCCGCTTTAACCAGATTAGCCTCACTCGTATTAATAGCCGCGATTGTTGTTTCGTCTAGTTCGTCTTTAAGTGCATAAGAGACAACTGGTCTTAGGCCACCTTGATCCACCATAAATAGTTTTCCAGCTAAAACTCCAAAGCGTTTCGACAGATACTCTAGAATATTACGACCCGCCATTTCCAATGAGATATCGCCACTCACGATTTGAGAGACTTCGGCGATCAATTCTTTTTCCTTTGCTTCTTCAACTGCTTTGGCTTGGCTTTTGCCAATTTGAAAGAACGACGTCGCAATCACCAATACGCTGAGAACTGTTGTCATCAATAACGACCAGAAGAAAAAATTTTTACTTTTTTCAGACATTGATGTGCGTTCTTGCAGAAGCTTAGTTTCATAAGCTTTCATGTCGGCAATTTGTCTACGGATACTATCCATTGTGACTTTTGATTCAGATGTTTGTTGAGGTGTAAATTTATAGCTCTTTTTGTTTGACGATTTATTGTAGTCAGCAATTACATCTTCTAAAATCTGAAGACGTTGCTTAACAGTTTCCGACAAATTGACGTAAGCATTTTGTTGATGCCGACTATCGGCCGTGAGGGCCTTGAACTTACTAAGATGCTCAAATACCTCAAGCCGTGCCTTTTGATATGGTTCGGAAATATCTAACTGCCCTGTTAGCAAATAGCCGCGAACGCCAGTTTCCGCATCTTTAACAGATGAAAGAATTAAATCAACTTCACTGATAACGTCATACGTGTGGGTAACTAGACTTTCGTTTTCCGAGACACTCTTAAAACTAGAATACAAAAACCATGAATTGATACAAAGAATCAGCAAAATTACAAACGCAATAAGATATAGTCGGACCTGAGAAGCAATTTTAGAAAACATTTTTTACATCCGTTGATATAGATTGGTCTATTCACAGGGTTAGCATAAGAAACTAACTTTGTCCTAAAATCGCGAAAAAACACTTACGGATGTACCAAAATGCCCCAGAATTTAGAAACTCTAATTTCTGAGGCGGTGCTAAATGTTAGCTTTGTAAAAATTGCCCAGTTTAAGCCAGGGCTGCGGTAGAGGAGTCACTAAAGCGAGTCAACTTCCAGTTGATCAATTGCTGACGAATTTGAGCAACTAGCACTTCAACGGTGTCTTGAGGGGTCATATCTACAGCGTTTGTTTTAAATTCCCCAGCTAAAGAACTGATGTGAATACGCCCGGAAATTCCAGATGCGATTTTTTCTAAGTGAACTTCTAGAAAAGCGCCGTAAGGAGCTTCATCTAGGAGTTTCTTGAAAACGACTAGCATATTTTCTTTCGACTCACTCGAAGCCTCAAAACCTTCACATACTATTTTTACATTTTCTAAATTTCCCATAAAAACCTCCTTATCTTTTTCAACATTTATTCTTTAAGGGGCTTTGTCAAGTCGAGCAAATGCTCTTAATTTCTTCGAAGCAAGTGTAAATAAATAAAGTTTATGAAAAGCAAAAAAATTTTCTCTAAATATGAGTGAAACACGTCTCAAATGTCTTGAGTTCCAGTTCAGGCGCTTTGGCGTCGAAGATATTTTTGAAAAATGAAAATTGATTTTCAGAAAAAATAGTTTCGTCGCCGCTGGTAAATAAAATTTGTCCGCGAAATTCAAAGTATTTTTTTAGACATTTCGAAAAATTTTGATTCAGGTATTCCAATTTGTCCGCCTTCAAGGTGATAAGAGCCTGCGATTGAAAGTAACTGAGCAGGATCAGAGCTTCCGACTGAGTCACTGTGAAGTCGACTGCTGCGAAACTAGAGCGACCGATGGAAACCAGAAATAAATCGAGTATAAAAAGCAAACATAAATTTTCTCCATAAGGATGACTATTTAAATGCGAAAGGAGTTGGAGCTGGCCCTGACGCCGTTCAAGAGCCGTCATGAAATTATGTGACGACTGTTTAACGGCCATAGTCAGTAGTTGATATTGGCATACGTAGATATCCAAAGAGTAAAGTAGATTTTTAAAAGCGTAGTATTCGGTGTCTTTGCTCAGAACAGGCCGAAAACAAGTGAAAAAGAGTTCGCTCCATTTGAATGATTCAAAATTCAAAAATAGACGTGATCGAGTACTTAAATTCTTTGTGATCGAGATCTTTCTGTTTTGTGATACCAGTGTATACAAACGAGGGATCGCGAAACCGTACTTTGTCTTTAAGAAATCGAGTTGATTGTTTATTTCTGCTTCAGCTTCAAGGTCGCGAAAACCGATCATAGTGTAGTCTTTCGTTTTAATACTAGAAAGCTTAGTAGCTGTGCGGGTGGGTGTTTTGATTTGTGACTGCGGCCACGCGTGTGCATTAAGTGTTGTTTTCATTTGGTCCCCTTTTCTGAAACTCGGATAAAAGCAAACAGGTTGCCAACTGGTTTGAATGTCAAATCTAATATAGGCGGCCTTGATGGGGTAGGGATCTTAAGATTAAGAAAAAATCTCAGTTTAAAGAAGTTTATCAGATGACCTGGTTAAGTAATTTTAATATATTTTTGACCAGCAACATTGATTCTTGGGGAGAAATTCTATGTTTAAAATTCTTTTTGGTTTTATAATTTCAATTTTGGTTTCTGTTCCGGTTTATGCGCAAGTGGACGCTCTTAATAAACTAGTGACTAACTATACTGAACAAGTAAAGCGCTTAGATGCCTATGCGGCCCCGTATTTCAATGTGGAAGAAGATCTTGGTAAGTTTGGTGACTATTTAACACCGGAACTTAAAGTGAAACAAAGAAACTTAGTCACACAAACTTTGAAAGATTTAAAAAAAATAGATAAATCAAAATTAGATGAATCCTACCAAATTACCTATGATCTTTTCAAAGGAGATTTGGAAACGGCGTTAGGCGGATTTGATTTCCCTTATGAGGCAATGACCGTCGATAACAAGTGGACTCGGTTAACAGAGTACCTTGAGTCTTCAAGCCCAAGTTTGACAAGTTTTCCATTTTCTACTGTTAAACATTACGAAGCGTACCTATCGCGCGCGGCCGGTTTTCCAGCCTATATTGATCGTCAAATTAAAGCCCTGCAAGACGGCATTAAAAAGAAAGTGGTTCTTAGTTGTCCAATTGCAGAGAAAGTGCCGGGCACGTATAAAGATGGCTTAATTAAAGATACAGAAAAGAATCCATTTTATCGTCCAATTTCAATGATGCCGAAAGAATTTTCAAAATCAGATAAAGAGAAAATTCAAGCGAATTTCAAAACAATGATTACGACACATATCGTTCCCAGCTTTGAAAAGTTCGATGCCTTTTTTCAAAAGGAATATTTGCCAAAATGTCGTAAAGACTTTGGCTACGGAACTCTTCCAAACGGGAAAAAATGGTACCGCTATTTTGTTAAGCTGAATACAAATACGAATAAGACTCCAGAAGAAATTCATAAAATCGGTTTAGCCGAAGTAGCTCGCATTCGCGGCGAGATGATTAAAATTAAAGATAAAATGGGATTTAAAGGCGACTTTAAAGCGTTTCTAAAGTTTATCGTAGATGATCCAAACTCTTATTTTAAAACTCCGAAAGAAGCGATTGAAGGTTACAATACAGTTAGAAAGAAAATCGATGCTGAAATTCCAAAATACTTTAATTTACAACCTAAAGCGGACTACCAAGTTGTTGAAGCTGAAAACGGTGATGCACCGGCTGCTAGCTACAATCAGCCAACGGAATTGAAAAACTACGGTCGCTTTGTTGTGAATACGATTAACTTAAAAGGTAATAGCATTTTAGAAATGACAAGCTTGTCATTACACGAAGCTGTTCCCGGTCATCATTTTCAACTCGCACTCGCATTTGAATTGAAGGATAAAATTACAGAATATCAACGTAAAATTTTTAACTCGAATGCGTTTGTTGAAGGCTGGGCACTGTACACAGAATACTTAGGCCGCGAGATGGGTTTATTCACAGACGACAAACAATACTTAGGCCACTTGTCGAGCGAAATGCTACGTGCGGTTCGTTTGGTTATTGATACGGGTATTCACTCGAAAGGTTGGACTCGCCAACAATCGATCGACTATATGGCAGCTAATTTGGCCTCTGATATCAAAGACGTGGAGTCCGAGGTAGAACGCTATTCCGTATGGCCGGGGCAGGCTTTGGGGTACAAGATTGGTCAACTAAAAATCATCGAACTGCGAAAAAAGGCGGAAAAAGAGCTGAAAAATCAATTCGATATAAAAAAGTTTCACGATGTGGTTTTGGGACAAGGAACTTTGTCTCTTTTTGTCCTCGAAAAGCGTGTAAATAAGTGGATTCAAGAGCAGAAAAAAGGAAAAACTATCTCTAAAATCTAATTAGTTTATTGTCTAACTGGTAGATACCGAGTATCTACCTAGGCATATAACTAAACGGCTTTTTTAGGAGACTACAGTGATTGCAGATCAACAGTTAGCTATTGGTAATGAAGAACTTGTTGCTTGGGTAAACGAAATTAAGAATCTTTGTGAACCGGACAGTGTTCATTGGTGTGATGGTTCAGACGCCGAAAACCAATTGATGATCTCTAAACTTATCGAATCAAAAACTCTTGTAAAATTAAACGAAACTAAAAGGCCGAACAGCTACCTAGCGCTTTCGGATCCATCTGACGTAGCTCGCGTAGAAGATCGTACGTTCATCTGTTCCGAATCCCCAGATGATGCTGGTCCTACAAATAACTGGGTAAACCCAACAGAAATGAAAGCTAAGCTTTCTGGTTTATTCCAAGGGTGCATGAAAGGTCGCACGATGTACGTGATCCCGTTCTGCATGGGTCCAATCAGCTCACCAATGTCACAAATCGGTATTGAAATCACAGATTCTCCGTACGTAGTTATTAACATGCGCGTAATGACTAGAATGGGAAAACAGGTTCTGGATGTTATGGGTAATAACCCATTTGTAAAATGCCTACACTCGGTAGGTGCGCCTTTAACGGCAGGTCAGAAAGATGTGTCTTGGCCATGTAATAAAGACGAAAAATACATCGTTCATTTCCCAGAAGAAAACACAGTATGGTCATTCGGTAGCGGTTACGGTGGTAATGCTTTACTTGGTAAAAAATGTTTCTCTTTACGACTAGCCTCTAACATGGGTCGCAAAGAAGGTTGGTTAGCGGAACACATGCTTATCTTGGGTGTTGAATCACCAGAAGGCGAAAAGAAATATGTAGCTGCGGCTTTCCCAAGTGCGTGTGGTAAAACAAATTTTGCCATGATGATTCCACCTAAAGAATTAGGTAACTGGAAAATTTCTACGGTTGGCGATGATATCGCTTGGATCAAAGCAGACCGTAACGGTATTTTGCGTGCGATCAATCCAGAAGCCGGTTTCTTTGGAGTCGCGCCAGGTACAAGCTTAAGAACAAACCCAAACGCAGTTCAAACAATTGCTAAAAATACAATTTTTACTAACGTAGCATTAACCGAAGACGGTGACGTATGGTGGGAAGGTTTGTCTGATACGCCACCGGCAAATATAACGGATTGGCAAGGTCAGGCGTGGACACCAGGTTGCGGTCGCCCGGCGGCTCATCCAAATGCGCGTTTCACGGCCCCGGCATCGCAGTGTCCTTCAATTGATGAAAAATGGGAATCGGCTGAGGGCGTTGAAATCAGCGCATTTATTTTTGGTGGTCGTCGTGCCGACACTATTCCTTTAATCACTCAAACTAAAGATTGGAACCATGGTGTGTACTTCGCATCTACAATTGGTTCCGAAACAACTGCAGCGGCGACTGGTAAAGTAGGTGTTGTTCGTCGTGATCCAATGGCGATGTTACCATTTTGTGGGTACCATATGGGTGACTATTTTGCTCATTGGTTACGTATGGAAAAACGTGCCGCTAAATTGCCTCCGATCTTTATCGTTAACTGGTTCAAAAAAGACCAGGATGGTAAATTCATGTGGCCAGGATACTCGCACAATATGCGCGTATTAAAATGGATATTCCAACGCACTAATAACGAAGCCGGCGCAAAAGAAACCATCCTTGGCTCGCAGCCTCGCTATGAAGATTTAGATTGGTCAGGTTTAGATTTATCAGCTGATAAATTTAACGAGCTATTAAAAATCAACGCGACAGAGTGGGAATCTGAATTACTATCTCACAAAGAATTCTTCCAAAAATTGGGTAACTTCCCAATGGCCTTCTTAGGAATTCAAGAAACAGCGATCTCTAAATTAAAAAGAGATCACCTTTCCGTGGTGCAGTAGCCATTAAAGACCGGGAGTATAAAATGATGAATCGATATTTTATCCTATCATTTTTAAGTCTCGGTCTTATGTTTGGCCTTTATATTTTCACTTCTTTTTTT
>DDTZ01000118.1 GCA_002344565.1 Bdellovibrionaceae bacterium UBA2351
TTCGTCACTCTATGGACGTATTTGAACGTGGTGGCATCACGGCAAGTCAGGGAACCAAAGTCACGCGTGTGATCCTAGTTGCATCCGATGGTGAAGATCATGAAGAAGGTGCTTTAAAAGCTGTTGAAGACGCCGTTCAAAAAAATATTCGCGTATTTTCGATCGCCTACGGTACTGAAAAAGGCGGAACGATTCCTAAACGTGATAATTTTGGATACTTAAAAGGTTACAAAACAGATCGCCAAGGCCAAACGATTCTAACTCAAGTTAAAGGCGACTTTCTGAAACAGGTCGCTCAGAAAGGGAAGGGCTCATTCTATTTCTCGGTCTTTGGTGGTAATCATATTCAGAATCTAGTAGATGACTTCCGTGATTTTGAAAAATCGCAATTTGAATCTACGGTGGTAACTGACTACGAAGAACGTTTTCAAATCTTTTTGATCATCGCGTTTATTTTTGGATTAGTTGAGCTCATCATGGGTGAACGTAAAACCACGACACCGAAATGGAAAGGACGTTATGTCGATACTTCGAAATAGCATTTTCAGTCTATCCATTGCGTTGTCACTAGTAGTAGTCTCCGGTTGCCAGTTTACGGATTTAAGAGCCATTTACTATAACAATACGACATCTAAAAAAATTAAAGAAAAATCAATGGATGAGAACCAAATGGGTTATTTAAAAGCCCTAGAGGTCGAGCCATTGTTGCCAGCAGTGCATTCCAATTTAGGATCGACGTACGATGTTTTAAAAGACACTGAGCGTGCGATGAAGCTCTACAAAAATGCAGAAGAGTATGCACAGAATGATATTGAACAATTGGAAAAACAACCCATTCATACAAAATGGGAATTAAATGCGCTCTACACGACATTGTTTGCGTCGCTCTTTAATCAAGCTCAGTTATTGGCCCGTGATAACAAAGTCGATGAGGCACTTCAAAAATATCAGGATGCGCTGGGAATTAATCCGAATTCGATAGAAGTAAAAACTAATATTGAATTGTTGCTGCAGAAAAAACAAGGCGGCGGTGAAGGCGATTCTAAAGATAAAAACAAGGATCCGAACCAAGATAAAAATGGCAAAGACGGAAAAGACGGAAAAGACGGGGATAATAAAGATGACAAAGATCCAGACAAAGATGGTGACAAACCAAAGAACATGACCTCGAGTCCAAAATATAAGCCGCGTGATTTCAAGGGGGAACTAACTAAAGAAAACGTTCAAAAAATCTTCGGCGAGATTTCCCAGCAAGAGAAAAAAATGCGTTCCCAGTTTTCAAAACAGAATCAGACCAAGGAAGCTCCACGTGAAAAAGATTGGTAATATAGTTCTTTTACTTTTTCTATTTGTGGCCTCGACATCGCTTGCACAAATCGTTGTTCAGGCCGAATTATTGTCGGACAAGATCGGCGTTGGCCAATCGGTTAACCTTGAACTTCGGGTAAGTTCAAAATCCGATGTGAAAATTGATGAGCCGGTGCCACCTCCGTTTGATGGATTTCGTGCTCAAGGTCCACATAAAAGTACGCAGGTTTCTACACGTATGCAATCCGGTCCTAACGGAATGGAATACAACTCGCAACAAATCGTAACGTTTACGTACAAATTACAAGCGGTGACGGCTGGTCAGAAAGTCATTAAACCATTTAGTGTCGTAGTGGATGGCAAAGAGTTTAAAACAGAAAGCATTCCCATAAATATTTCTGCTAAACCTGTGCATCAACCGCACGCAGATCCGATGGAAGCATTATTTGGCGATGAAGACGATCCATTTGCACAAATGCACAAAATGGAAGAGGAATTGTTTAATCAGGTCATGCGCGGTCGTGGCGTGCCTCAACAAGGCGGTCAAGGTCAGCAGGAGCCTGACGATTCAACTAATCCAGCGTTATTGAAAGAGCCGGCTTTTAGATCAACACCAAATAATACAAACGAAGCGTTCTTCATTCAAGTCGAAGTCGATAAAACAGAAGTGTACGAAGGCGAACAAATCGTTGTTAGTTGGTATCTTGTGACGCGCGGACAATTAGAAAGTCTGGATCGAACTAAATTCCCGGACTTAAAAGGTTTTTGGAAGGAAATCATCGAAGAAGTTCCTGCGATTCAGTTCTATCAAGAAGTCATCAACGGTATAGCCTTTAAGAAAGCATTATTAGCCCGTCACGCGCTATTCCCTTTAAAAGCGGGTGATACAGTCATCGACGAATTTAAAATTAAATCCAAAGTGCGTCTACCAAATCAAAACTTTGGTTTTAATTTAGGTAAAGTGTATGAATATACAAAGTCATCTCAGCGGGTGAAAATTAAAGTTAAGCCTTTGCCTGCAGAAGGTCGACCGGCTTCGTTCAGTGGCGCAGTTGGTAAGTTTAAAGTGAGTTCGCAAATCGAAGGCAGTCAACCTGTAGCCAATCAGCCAATGAAGTTTAAATTGAAATTCGAAGGTTTTGGTAACGCTAAAGGTATAGAGCTGCCAGCCATCAACTGGCCAGAAGGCATCGAAGTTTTCGAGGTTCGTAACGAAACCAAGTTTTTTAAAAACGGACAAAGTTTTAAAGAATTTGAAATTATCTTGATTCCGCGAAAAGAAGGTAAAATCATTTTACCAGCGATTGAAATGAGCTATTTCAATCCGGAAACTGGCAAGTATGAAACACAAAAGACAATCGAAATTCCGATTGAAGTTTTGCCAGGGGATAAAGCTAATGTCGCTGATTCTTATAAAACCGCAACAGGTAAGGCTGCGTCTACAGTCGCGCCATTGACTCTGCCATCAGTGATTACTGAGACTAATGGCTACAACGGTACGCCAATTCAAAATCGCATGATCGCATGGTTTGTTTTATTTGGACTGATCCTAGTTATCATGGTGGGTTATGCATCGGTGGCATTTGGTTGGCGTAAAATGACTCGTGATTTGAAAAAGGAATTAAATAAAAAGATAGCTAAAGTTGAAAAAGATATCGCCTCTAAGCCGAACAAGGAAACTTTTATCGAAGTCACAAATATTTTCTACTTCGTATTAGGTGAGCTTGCTGGCGAGGGCGGAGGATCATTAGAAATTCGTAAATTGCTTGATAAAATGCCAACGGATATTCGCCGCGATTATGAAAAAGATATTCTAGCTCTATTTGAATACTTCCAGACGCTAAGCTTTGCACCGGATGAATTGAGCGAAAAATTGAAAAATCCAGTCGATATTAAAAAGAATTTCGAGAAGATGAAGATCGTTCTCAATAAATGTTTGGAAAAATAAATGAGAATATTAAATACTATTTTAGTGTCGATCGCAGCGGGACAGGTCCTAGCAGCGAATGTTGTAGACCTTTCGTTTCCAAAGGATTTAAAGAAATTTAAATTTGAAAATATTTATGAGCATCCTAAATTAAAAGGACAGCTGTCTAGCTGGCGTCGTTTAGAGATCGATAAGAAGTATAAAGAATGTATTACTAAAGGCCCTTCGTTATTTTCTAAACATAAACAAATTGACGGCTGGATCATCAATGTATGGTCGAACTGTGTGTTCAAAAGTACGGATGAAAAATTTGATCAGAAGACTGTTCTTACATTCTTTGATAATATTCGTTTGCACAGCACGCGTGTACTCAATGGTCCTTGGCGTAATTCTACAGTGTCGTTGACTCAGAAAGTAGCCCTGCAAGCAATTTCTGCTATAGAAAAAGATCCCAAAAAGACGGTGAAATTAAAAGATAAACTTATCGATTTCTTAGAGATCGACGAAGTCTTTCAAAATGCTGAAATTAAAAAATGGTACCAAACGCAGCTAGACTCGAAACAGCCCTCGATGACGATAGCGCAGAAAAGCAGAGTTGTTTTTGATTCTAGTCCCGATGAATCCAGCGATTACAAAAAACTAATCGGCTTAGAAGAGGCCGTATTAGCTTTGGATGCTGGGAAAACAATTGTACAGATTGAACCGGTCTTTGATTCGATGAAATCCATCTACCGAAAAATGGATTTCAAAAAAATTACCGAGCATGGGCCAAAACTGGAAAGCTATTTTAAAAACTCAGAATTGTATCGTGAATTTGCCATGATGTTAGGTCGTTCTAATGAATTTATTGGTGAGTACGGAAAGTCCCTGGATTATTTCAAAATCGTTTTAAATTATTACTCTGAAAGCGTTGATTTCGAAGAAGCGCTATTTCGATCTGGACTGGTTTGTTTGCGTACGGGTGAGATGAAAGAGGCACAAAAATATTTTCAGCGGTTAGTGCAACTTGACCGCGAAAAGTACGATATCACCGGACGATATTGGTGGCTACGCACACTTCAGTACAATAAAGATGCTCGCGAAATAGACGAGAAAACTAAATTCGCAAATGATTTTCCATTTTCATATTATGGACTACGCATCAAAGCTGAACTTAACGGCGGGAAAATCAAGCCAGCCAAGGGTTCCGAAATGGCACCGATTTCTTGGACACTGACTGGAAAAACAGCAGAAATTTGGGCGCGTTTTATTAAATTATCAGAATCGGGTTGGGTACTAGAAGCGCAGCAAGAAATGCAGAGTTTCACCTGGCCGACAAATCCGCTGAAAGTTTTTTATATTTCGATGGTTTTGTCGAAAGCAGATTTGCATCCATTGACCGTTAAAAATGTAACACCGCTTTTAGAATCCTACAATGAAGTGCGCTCGCTCGACGCCATCAAAGAGATTTATCCAAAGACATATTTAAGTCTAATTCAAAAAGAAAAAGATCGTTATCCATTGCATGAGCATATTATTTTAAGTCTGATTCGTCAGGAAAGTTCATTTGGCTTAAAAGCGCTGTCGACCTCTAATGCTGCGGGTTTGATGCAGATGATTCAGCCGACAGCAATGGAAGTAGCGGATCGTTTAAAATTAAAAATTGAATTTCCCGAAGATTTATATCGCCCGGAAATAAATATTCCGATGGGTGTGTTTTATATTCATCAAGTAGTAAAAGAAATGAACTACCACGTGCCTCTGGCGCTGGCGGGTTACAACGCGGGACCGCATAAAATCAGGACGTTTGTAAACCAACGTGAAATAACAAAGAAGATCTTTGAAACGGTCCAGGACAAAGACTATCCGGGCTTAGAAGATGTGTGGATTGACGAATTACCCTGGGCGGAAACGACAGGCTACGTTAAATCGATACTCCGCAATGCCTTGATGTACGAGCTTATCGCGAAAGGCGAGTTCCAATATAGACCCGACTTCTGGCGAGATTTTGTTTTAAAATAAATCTCATTAAAATATGTAAATCCTGCGTTGAAATGAGCCTGATTTTTGTTAATCTAAGTTTCAACAAAGGATACATATTATATGCAAAGATGGACCAGTAAACTCGGCGTTCTGCTTTTGAGTGTAGCATTTTTATCAAGCTGCGCCCATGTCTCTAATAAAGCAGAAAAGAACGCAATTCCGACTGACCCTACGAATGGTCCAGCGACAGCTACAACAAACGTAACAGGTGATGGCGATGCTCCGGCTCCGACTCTAGACTCTTTCCATTTGCAAGAGGACAAACCATCCAATGATAAAGTTTCTGAATTTGACGAAATTCCAAGTGAAGTCAATCCGCTAGTTGAAAAATGGATTAACTATTTCCAAGGCAAAGGCCGTGGCCACATGGAACGTTATTTGGCTCGTTCGGCTCGTTATGAAAAGCTAATGAAGAAAGTTCTTCGTGATAACAAACTTCCGGAAGATTTATTTTATATCGCGTTGATCGAATCTGGTTTCAGCGCGCGTGCGACCAGCCACGCATCGGCCGTGGGTTACTGGCAATTTATTCGTGGTACAGGAAAACGTTACGGGCTAGAGATCAACAAATTCGTCGATGAACGTCGTGACCCAGAAGTCGCAACGCAAGCGGCGGCGGATTACTTTAAGGCTTTGTATTCAATGTTTGGTTCTTGGTATTTATCGATGGCGTCGTACAATGTGGGTGAAGGCAAAGTAAAGCGTGAAGTGAATCGTTTGGACACTCGTGATTTTTGGGAAATCGCCAAGAAAAAACGCTTGCCGCGTGAAACTGTAAATTATATTCCAAAATACTTAGCGGCTCGTTTGATCGCCAAAGATCCAGACAAGTATGGCTTTGGTGAAATCGACTACTTGCCACCTATCGAATTCGATACGGTAAAATTGAACGAGCCTTTGAATTTACGAATCATGTCTGAAAAGATGGGCTTAAACTACGAAGACTTCAAAGCTCTGAATCCAAAATTCAAAGGCGAGATTGCAACACTGTCTAACAATTCATTAACTCTACGTATTCCAGTAGGTACATTAGAGGCTGCAAAATTAGCTGCCAACGAATCTAAGGTAGATAAAGTAGAGTTCGTCGCCGATGCGGGTGATACTCAAGAATACCGCATTCGTCGTGGTGATTCGTTATACACGATCGCACGTAAGTTTCGTACCACAGTGGCCTACTTGAGGGATCTAAATGATATTCCTAGAAAGAAACGTTTAAAAGTAGGATCAAGAATTTCCGTGCCAGATCGTACCCCACGCGTTTCGAAAGTAAGCTACAAAACACAGGCGCCATCGACCGTGACAACAAGTCCTGCGGATAGCAAGCCAGTTGCTTCAAATCAGTCGCAAGAAAAAACAGAAGCAATGGTGCAGACTAACACGGCAGCTGTTGATGGCATCTCTAAATTCTACATTGTACAATCTGGCGATTCATTATTCAGTATTGCGATGAAGTATAATACAACTGTTGAAAGTTTGAAAAAGCTAAACTCAATCCGCAGAGGCCGTGTATTGAAAGTCGGTGCAAAAATTCGCTTACCTGCGGATGTATCGGATAACAAAGACGAAACAACAACAAAGAAGAGCCAAAACTCTCAGGATTCCACACAAAAAAAGATCAATAAAGGTAAACGCCAAATCGCCGTAGCTAAAAACACGGTGGTAAAAGCGAAGGTGAAGAGGCAGCCAAAGAAAACCTACCACATCGTAAGACGGGGCGAAAACCTTGAAAAAATCGCTAACAAATACGATATTGATTTATCTGACATCAAATCTAAAAATCGGATCAAAAATTCTTCAAAAATCTTGGTTGGGCAAAGAATCTTAATCCCAACAGTGAACTAAAACCTAATTTTAAATATTAAAACGAAGATCAATAAAAGCCCTCGTAAAACGAGGGTTTTTATTTTTTATAAAAACGGCTATTGTCAGTACCTGCCTAGGATTTGAACGTTCGTAAAATTTCTTCCTGCAGGAGACTGGCTGCAGGCGCTGGCTCGCATTTTGTTTAGCATACTTCGGAGCTTCGGGTGTTTATGCCCGACTTAAAAATATTAAACCATAGGAGATATATATGAAGGCCTTAGTTTTGCTATTGTCGTTGGTGTCGGTGAACGCATTTTCGCAAACATACTGTTTTGGAAAATTGGAAATGGTACCAGATTTTCAAATCGCACCTTATTTTCAAGCTGTGTGTGATGGAAAAAAAGTAAAGTCAAAAACAGAAGGTATGTATATAGGTGGAAAGCAAGAGTCTCGGTTAGAGTCTCAGGTTACCACAAAATTGCAGGGCATGGGTTTTGTTAAAGTTAGTAAAATCCGCGGTCTAGCCGTCTATGAAAAGTCACTACAGGCCGAAGCGGCTCCACATTGTTTGATTACAAATAACAAACAATTATTCGTGAAAAAAGCTCAGCACAAAGCAGAATATTTTTTGAGCTGCAGCGATGATGGCTTGAAACTATCGCTAAGATCAAAACAGATCAGCGATATTGAAAGCGTGCTAAATAATAATCGTTACGTAAAAGTAGCAGACACAGAACACGGTCCTTTATACAAACAAAAATAGCGAATAGAATAGAAAAAAAAGAAGCTAGAAGTCATCCTCAATGATGTTCTTCTAGCTAAGGGGAATGAAACCAATCCATGAATATATTTGAATTTCTTCCTTCCATTTGACACCTCGAATTTCCCTCGGGTACTTACCTTTGGTAGCTGGCAGACAAGGTTTTTATACCGTAGTCCCTCTAGCTTTGCGTCCCTCGCTTTCGCGAAGTTTGCCTTGGGCAAAGAAAGGATAAACTAACGTTTATCAACCTTTAGGAAACCTCCTTTGATAAGTTAGTGGTTCTGCAACATCCGTTTGCTTTTCAGTCCAACTTCCATGCTGGATATGATCTAAGTCTAGGTTGAGTTGTAGAAAATATCCAGTGAAATCAATAGTTTGTATCATATTGATAACTTTGTTGATAGTCGTACAATTGGTAGACAGTTTTTCGTTTCATCTTGAAACATTTTGGACTCCGCGAGCCTCTGTTTGGGGCCCGAATTGGATTCCTAAGGTATACGCCGTCCTGGTGTATCTATTTTTACGATAAGGCCACGGTCAGGATCTGATTCAACCGGAAAGCCGGGGCTGTCTTCTAAACCAAAGTGATTTAACATCACCACGCGAACTACGACATCTTCAGGTCCACTTTCTTTTTCGAGCTGAATAATTTCATGATACAGATTTCGAATTTTTGTATTTATTTGTTCAGCGGTTTTTTTTGAAACGGCCATCACACGGTAACTGTATGCTGTTGGTAGTTCCGATTTTGCGTTATTCGTAACCAGCTTATTATTTAAGTTTCCAGCTAAGCGGTAGAGCCAGTAATTAAATAATGGTACTGTCGCACGGAAATCGGTGGATGAAAATTCATGTGAAGTATTTGTGTGGATATATTTTTTACCCTGCCAAACGATAGAGTTGTTTTTTAGCAAGGCTTCGATAGCGTTATCAACTTGTTTTGTTGTTAAACTAAGGCGGCGCGCGATTAAATCCGTACTATGAGTTTTTAATTTTTGATATTCCGTTGTTTCTATAAAATACAAAACGGCCGTGTAAATGGGCGAAGCTGCAAGAATATCGGAAAGCGATTTTATGCGATTAAGCTCACGTTTGATTTCTTCCACCTGGTCGGAAACTTTGAGTTTCTCTAGAAGGACTAAAAAATGTTGTGGTCGATAGGCGAGCAATTTCAATATCAGTGTTGCGGGTGCTTGTGCTTCCGATTTTACAAGGCGTCGTATTTTCATCTGACTGATACCCAAATATTTAGCTAGGCCTTGATAGTTATGATTAAAGTAGTTTTCAAAAAAGTGATTTATAATGTTGAGAGCGCTCGGCGAGTCGGAGGAACTAGAAATTTTAAAACCATCGGCTAAAAAAATATCGATCGGAATATTGCGAAAACTCGCAATATCTACCAGATCTTGCCACATCAAAATTTTTTTTCCATTTTCCCACTTCCCATAAATATTAAATGAATGCCCAAGTTTTTTGCTAATTTGCGTTTGTGATAATTTTCCCCTTAAACCATGTAGAATTACATTTTCAAGCTGCTTCAGCTCTTTCTGTGAGAGAAGTTTTCGTAGATCAATGTCGACCGGATTGTAGTCCACCTGGGCTCCTGGTTTATATAAGCTAATTGTGTAAAAACGTTTTCAAATATAGCTCAAGAAATTGTAATCGTGCCTAATTTAGGCTGGTAGCAGATGGGAATGCAATGTAAAATTTTTTTATGTCTGGGGCGTTTGAATATAAAGAAGCATTTAGTCGTAATTTGGGATGGGTAACTCCCGAAGAGCAGCAGTCTCTAAGGCGTGCGCGAATAGCAATCGGCGGTGCCGGTGGCGTTGGCGGAATTCATTTGATCACTCTAGTTCGTTTAGGAATAACAAATTTTCATTTGGCTGATCCTGATATATTTGAATTGAAAAATTTTAATCGGCAGTACGGTGCGGACATGACCTCATTAGGAAAGTCCAAATGTGAAGTTATGCTCAAGCGAGCGCAAGAAATTAATCCAGAAGTAAAAGCTAAACTATTTTCTAATGGTATCACCAAGGAAAACGTCAGCGAATTTTTAGACGGTGTAGATATTTATATTGATGGCTTAGATATTTTTGCGATGGACGTGCGCGAATATATTTTTCCGGAATGTAATAAAAGAAATATTCCATGCGTAACCGTAGCCCCAATTGGAATGGGTGCATCTGTCATGTGTTTTACAAAAAAAAGTATTTCGTTCGAAGACTATTTTGGTGTGGCCGGAAGGTCGCCAATTGAAAAAACAGTTCGGTTTGTTTTAGGAATGTCGCCATCTTTAATTCATATGAAGGCGTTGATTGCTAAAGAGTATTCTAACTTAAATGAACAGCGTGCGGCCTCTACGCCAATGGGATGTGTAATGGCATCGGGTATGATGGGAACTGAAGTCCTGAAACTGATTCTAAAACGGGGACCCGTAACAATTGCGCCCTCGGTCGTTCACTATGATGGGTATTCCTATAAATTGAGAAAAACCAATCTGTGGTTGGGCTACAGAAACCCAATCTTTCAAATAAAACTTTGGATAATGAAATCTATCTTGAATAAGATGGGTCAATAATATGGTTAATGATAAATTAGAAAAAGTTAAGAATGCCTATAATTCATTTACTTGGTGGTATGATCTTAGAGGTTTTTTTATTTTAAAGTTGGCCTATCGCGATACTCTTATGCGGCAAGTTCGATTTTTTTCGCAGAATACAGAAGGGCACCATTTAGAGGCCGCGATCGGCACGGGAACGCTAACACATATGGTGTACCTGTATAGCGTTTACATTCTTAGGAAAAGCAGATGGACTGGCTTTGGCTTTGACTATTCTGACGAAATGTTAAGTGGCGCTAAGAAGCGTTTTAAAATGGAAGATTTTAAACTAATCAATGCCGATGTTGGCAATTTGCAATTTAAGAATGACGAGTTTGATACTATTAGTGTTGCAAACTCGTTACATTGTTTTCCAGATCTGGATTTGGCGTTGAAGGAACTTTTTCGAGTGTTGAAACCACACGGACGCATCTATATTAACGTGATCTTGCATCCAGTAGGCAACGGCGTGCTCGCGCGAATAGCTCGTCGTGTGAATAGCTGGGGGATGAAAAAAGGGATTCTATATAAACCGTATTATCAAAATGAAATTATGGACGCTTTTAACATGTGCGGGTTCAGAATACGTTTCACTGAGCGGGTGGGAAATAGTCTGAACCTGATTGCTGAAAAACCCTAAGCGCCTTGGGGTTGCTTGCGCATTTTCTGAACGCCAGTCACCACCAAGAAGCAAATAAAACCAACAGCGACACCAACGATGCCGTCAAAAAGGGTACCCACCCATACATTCGTGGCAAATGATTCTGATACATGGTGCAGCCAAGGTAAACCATGATGGAAAATACCACCACCGACTAAGAACATGGCGGCCGTTCCGGCAACGGATAGAAACTTCATCAGTTTAGGTGCAAACTTTAAAAGTCCATTACCTAAACCAAATTTTACCGATGAGCCTTTGGCGTTTGTTACCAAATATAAACCCATATCATCCAGTTTTACAATCAATGCTACAAAGCCATAAACACCAATTGTCATCACTAATGCGATACCGCTTAAGACTCCGGCTTGAATGGTTAGACTAGATTCTTGAACCGTTCCTAAGGTTATGGCGATGATTTCTGCTGATAAAATAAAATCGGTGCGTACCGCGCCTTTAATTTTATCTTTTTCCATTTCCAACATTTTTTCAGGAGTCATTGCTAGGTGTTCGCGATGTTGGTCGTGGTGTTTTTTGTCGTCTTCTTTTGAATGAAAAATCACGTGCCAAACTTTTTCGAATCCTTCAAAGCATAAGTACGCACCGCCAATCATTAGAAGGGGCGTAATCAAAGCGGGCATAAACATACTGATGACTAATGCCAAAGGAACTAAAATCACCTTATTTATGAGTGAACCTTTGCAGACTGCCCAGACGATAGGAAGTTCGCGATCGGCTTTGACGCCGATGACTTGCTGGGCATTCAGTGCTAGGTCGTCGCCTAATACGCCCGAGGTTTTTTTTGCAGCGACTTTCGTTAAAACAGAAACGTCATCTAAAATTGTTGCAATATCATCGAGTAATGTAAGTAAACTTGAACCAGCCATAACCTTCCTTTGCTGGTTCCGATCATAGCAAGGGCGGTTATGGCTTCAAGGAAAATCTATTTAGATCTAACAATATGCTTTATGGATTAGCACCCACGGCTTGAGCGCGCTCATACTTGTACGCGTTTAGAATCACTTCAACTAAATCAAACGGTCTTTCGTTTGGTAAGAAGTGGGTCGCTGCGACTCCCGTCTCGGCATCTGTCTTTAACATAATTGGCTTGGATGAAATAGACTCAATGATTGGCTTAGAATCCGCCGGCGTGATTAATTTGTCAGAATCACCGAAAATCATTGTCGTTTTTTCTTTTACAGCATCGGAAAGATGTTTGATTTTAATCGGTGCTTTTTGATTTACCAACCCAAATCCATTGTCAAAGTCTGCTAGGTTCATATTCACATCGTACAGTGGTAAATTATCATAGCCATGGCGACTAATATCAGAACCCTTTAGTCCTTCGGCAATTTCCATTGTCACTTCCGTTAAAAACATTCGAGTAACTTCTTCGCTGAGCTCTAAACCGACTTCTTGTTTTGTTTTCATCACTTGGTGATTATTCACGCTATTACGCAAAAGAGGATCAGCCACGCGGTTAGTTTGGCGTCTGATAATATTACGTAATTGTACGGCAAATGTCTCTACAAATTGGCCCACTCCGGGGATTAGGATGAATGGGTTATAGACTTGTTTATCAACCATCGAGTCGACTTTCCAACTATCATAACCGTTAGATGAAATATGCTGAATCAACTGATTATCAAATAGACCAGTTGCTAGAGCTAGCGACGAAACAGCAAAGCCGCGCGAGTGCCCAAGAAGGATAAACTTTTCAGGTTTTGGAATTTCTAATCTAATAACTTCTGCTAAAGCCAGACCATCTTCGACAGGACTTGGTGATCTTAAGTGTCGTTTTCTAGTTTGCAGAGTACGTAATAAAGTGTGGCCCGCATTTGCGCCGTCCATACCAATAACTCTGAATCCCATAGTCACAAGAACTTTGGTCATCGTTCTAAAATAGATAGCGGATTCCGCAAACCCATGTTGTAGAACGATAGTTGATTTATACTTGCCGTTGGCTGGTTCTACCACATGATAACTGACTGTGTATTTAGTGCCATTGATTGTTTGGCGTTCGAAAGATTTTTCAGCATAGCGATATTCGACATGATTGTTGTTTTCAACCATGCTTTGCCAACGCTCAGGTATTGCAACCTCTTTTGCTTTTCCAAGTTCATGATTAAGGTCCCAAACGTCGAGCTTTACACTTTCAATTTTGGTCTTAGCAAGTGGAACCGCGTGTTTTGAATACACGCTTAGACAGGCCGGTGAGCCGGCAAATGCAGAACTAGCGATGGTGATAGTAAGTACAACAGATAGTAGTGTAGTTTTGGTAAGTGTTTTCATAGTGGCTTTTTAAATTACAAATTGCGGTCCAAAGTGAGGTTTCGCTGCCAGTCTCTAACTCATTTTAAAAGGTCCTCGCCGGCGGCAAAGCCTTATAAATATTGAGTTTTTGCTACTAAATGACGAAAAAGGCCGACGCTGCGACAATCAAAGTATTTACTCTTGAACGTTTTTAATAAATGTATTTAGCCAGTTAGACCACGTCTCTTGATTCTTCCAATATATATAAAGAGAGTGTTGCCAGAAGCCTTTCTTAGGGCCAGATCGAATGACGAGGCCTTGTTCCATAGGTTCATTCATATAAGAGATAGGCAAAAAAGCAATGCCGTAACCATCAATCACCGAGCGTATGACGGACGAAATAAAATCAGACTCAATGATCGGTCGATAGTTATGACGTGGAAGGCTGCTGAGGTAACCTTCGGTTTCGTCTCGTAGGATGGTTTCTTTGCCCGGTAGAATAATGTTGTTTTCATTAGCTTTGTGAACCTGAGATTGAAACATGTTTACGGGCATATTGATTTCGTCAAATAGTGACCAATCTCGAAACTGTGAAAGTCTGCGATCTGTAATTAGCAAATCTGACACGGACAAAATTTCAGTGTCGCCATCATCAAGTGAATGGACGCGGAAGAGTTCGATTCTTAAGTTTGAGTTCCTTTTTTTCTCGGTTTGAAAAGCGGTTTCTAGAAATAAAGAAGGCTCAACGTTTGAGGAAACCGCAATACGTAATTTCTTAGAATGATCTTTCTCGTGGAAGCGAGAAACAAGTTCGCTCGTGCCTTGAAAGAGTCGAGCTGTTTGAGCGTAGAGTCTTTGTCCCCAATCGGTTAGAACGATATTGCGCCCCTTCTTTTCGATAAGTTTAAATCCTAGTTGCTGCTCTAAAGTCTTGATTTGGATACTTAGTGAAGGTTGGGAGAGTCTTAGATGCTCGGCGGCTTTAGTGATACTGTTAAATCGAGCGACCTCATAAAAGTAATAAACGTGATTATAGTTCACCATATTGGTTAAACGTACTTGAGTGTAACATAGATGTAAACACATTTATAAATTAAATGATAAACATAAAAATTATATATTTTTTTTATGTGTTAAAAAGAGCGACTATAGGTTCACAGGAGGCAAAATGAAAATTCAAGTTCACTATAAAAATATAGCGATGTCTGAATCTATTAACAACTTTGTGAAAAGCGAGTTAGAGGGTCTATTCCAAAAATATCGTGCACATACACCTTCCGTGGATGTTTACATTGAAAGCATTCGAGCACGTACCCCAAATCGCCATCCTATTTTTTCGTGTGAGTTTATTTATAAAACCGGCCAAGATCGATCTGCTCAGAAGATTGTAAGGGAAGGTCGGGACCTTTTTATGCTCATTAGTGATTCTATCACTGTGGTAGAGCAAAGAATGGCAGAACTATCTGCTCGAAAAGCTGATCACCGTCGTTATCAACGTCGAGACGCGCGCATGGCAGCTAGAGTGTACTAACTTAACGAAATCTTTACCGTCTTATAGACGTCCCTTTACGGCCCGTTCGAAATGAACGGGCTTTTTTTATTGCTTGGTAGTATCTAATGTGAAAGCATTCTTTTATGCCAAGCTACATTCCGCCACTGGGGCCCATCAGCGAAAAACTCAAAGCGAGTCAATTAAAGTGGAGCGATTTCACGAAGTCCATTCCATTTGCTTATACCGAAATTATTGAATGGAAAGCTTGGTTTTTCCTCTTGCGTACGATTGTGATTTGGACTGGCTTAATGTACCTAGCGCTAGGCATATACTCTATTTCTAGTTGGAGCTGGTATCATTACCTGACAAGCCTTGTAATTTCCTTTGGAGTGTTTTGCTGCTACGCCAATTTATTTACACTCGCTCATGATGCTGGTCACTTTTGTTTTTCTAAGGTTAAAACAGCTAATAAATTGGTAGGTCACTTTATACTGAGTATTTTTCACATTGGATTTCATAACTGGAAGATCGCACATAATTTTCATCATACATACTCGCAAACGATAAATCGCGACACGACGTGGACGAAAGATAAAATGACAGTTCAGCAGTTTGCGGAAAGTGACAAAAAGAAACAGAAGGACTATCATATCGCCTACGCAACTCCTGTCGGTGTTTTAGTGGGTTACTATTTTGCGTGTGTTCAATATTTCTTCTTCACTCGCTATTATCATTTTATTCCTCTGGAAAAGGAGCAACGTCGTCAGGTGAGGTTTTCCAGTTTTCTAGTTTTGGTATTAAGTCTTTGTCACTTGGCTCTGTTTTGCTGGCTGGGCGGACTTAGTTTTTATTTAAATTATCATCTTCTGCCGTTAGCGTTGGGCGCTGTCGCTGCTGTAGGTATCCCGTTGCTGCAGCATTCGCATGAGCACGCCGTTTATTTTGATGAGAAATGCTGGACGCCAATGCGCGGACAGATTTTAGGAACCTATAATTTTAGAATGCCGTATTTTTTCGAACGTGTATTCAATGATATCAATTTGCATGTGGTCCATCATATTAATCCGAAAGTGCCTTGGTATAATTTGCGTAATTCATATAATGAATTGAAGATAAAATTTCCGGATTATATTTTAGAGTATGATTTGTCTTGGGCTGAAATCAAAAAGATCTACGCTAACCCCCTTGTTGAATGGGACCCGAAACTCGAGCTATACAGGTCCACGCCCTATCGATAGACAATAAACGGCACTCTCAATCATAATAAATGTAATAACTTCTGTCTTATATTTTTACACATTAAAAAATAGTAAACCTGTATTACTATGACCAAGCATCGAAACAGGAGAATTAAATGAAAACACTGAACCTTACAAATTTCGCAAAACTAGCACTTGGTTGCTTGGTTGTTCTGGCGGTGGCGTGTGATAAAAAGAGCGGAAGCGATCCAGCTCCTGTTGCCGTTACTAACTATGGATACGTGAGCGGATCATGCCGTGACTTGGGAACCCAAGCCGTAGTCGCTCAGAACTTGTGTGCGAATGTATTAATTAATAATTCTTACCGCTACGATGGAGTTACATGCCGTGATGTTAATAACAACGTGGTATCAACAAATCTATGTACATCGGCTATTTACCAGACAACGAACTCTCAATATCGTTGGAATGGTGCTAGCTGTGTAGATATTAATAATAACGTAGTTGCGCAAAATTTATGTACACAAACGACGATAGGTTCTGGTTACCAAATTTTAGGTGGTAACTGTATCGAGACATTCTCTGGAATGTCAGTTCCCTACTCATACTGTTCTGGAATTTCAGGTTACAATCCTAACCAATGCTCTGGTATTTTTATGAAGTACCTGGGGTATGGAATGTTCTCTTATAAACGTTGCGATGGTAACAGCTGTTCGGGTCAAACGTTGATCGAGTATACTACTGGTCAAACACGAACATGTCCGTAATGGTTTAGCAGTAATTTATATCAGTAAATAAATGTGTTGCTCTTTTAAAAAGCCTCCCAGAAACTAGTCTTGGAGGCTTTTTTGATTCAATCCCAAAGTAATTCGTATCCGCGCATGTTTTCACCTTTGAATCTTGGATTTACCGAATTGAAAAACAGGGTAGTCATGGGTTCGATGCACACGGGACTTGAGGAAGCCAAAGGCGGTTTTCACCGTATGGCAGCTTATTATGCCGAACGCGCCCGCGGTGGGGTGGGGTTGATTTTAACGGGTGGCATATCCCCGAATCTATTCGGTCGCCTAACGCCATTTGGATCGCAGCTGACCTATTTCTGGCAAATCAAAAATCACAAGATCATTACCGATGCCGTCCATAAAGAGGGTGGTAAAATCGCCCTTCAAATTTTACATGCCGGGCGTTATGCGTATCATCCATTTTCAGTCGCGCCGAGTGCGATTAAGTCACCGATTACGCCTTTTAAACCACGCGCTTTATCCAGTGGTGGTGTTGAACGCACGATCAAAGCGTTTGTGAATTGTGCTCGTCAGGCTAAGAAGGCGGGTTATGATGGCGTCGAAGTCATGGGGTCAGAGGGTTATTTAATTAACCAATTCATTTCAGCAAAGACTAACAAGCGAACGGATCAATGGGGCGGTAGCTATGAAAATCGGATACGCTTTCCCGTTGAAATTGTTAAGCGTATTCGCGCCGCGATTGGAAATGATTTTATTATTATCTATCGCCTGTCGATGATTGATCTCGTTGAAAACGGCAGCGATATGAGTGAGGTTATTCAATTAGGTAAAGCCATCCAAGCCGCTGGTGCGACGATCATAAATACGGGTATTGGGTGGCATGAAGCCAGAATCCCGACGATTGCAACCATGGTTCCACGCGGTACATTTTCTTCTGTGACAGGCTTATTAAAAAAAGAAGTCAGTATTCCTGTGATCACTTCGAATCGCATCAACACACCTCAAAAATTAGAAGAGGTTTTGGCGGCAGGGCATGCTGATTTAGTATCCATGGCTCGACCACTGCTAGCTGATCCCGATTTTGTAGTGAAAGCCAGTCAGGGCAAATCTGATATAATCAACACGTGCATCGGTTGTAATCAAGCCTGTTTGGATCATATTTTTCGTGGAAAAGAAGCTACCTGTTTGGTCAATCCACGTGCGTGCCGTGAGACAGAATTAAATATTGTGAAAACCGATACCCCTAAAAAAATTGCAGTGGTGGGTGCGGGGCCTGCGGGTCTATCGTTTGCGACAACGGCGGCTCAGCGTGGTCATCATGTGACGGTATTTGATTCTGCTAGCGAAGTCGGTGGTCAATTCAACATGGCCAAGAAAATTCCTGGCAAAGAAGAATTTTACGAAACGCTTCGTTATTTTTCAAACATGCTTAAACAGTACAATGTCGATTTGAAACTAAATAGACGAGTTAGTGCTCAAGAATTAATTGATATGAAATTCGATCACGTTATTCTTGCGACCGGTGTAAAACCGCGAGTACCGCAAATACGCGGTATTGATCATCCGAAATCTGTTTCCTATGTCGATGTTCTCACTGGAAACGTAACTGTAGGAAAATCAGTGGCTATTATTGGTGCGGGCGGTATTGGTTTCGACGTCGCTGAATTTTTAACAGAGAAAGATCATAGTTTAAGCGAAGATCCCAAAGCCTTTGCCTCGTACTGGGGAATGGATATGACCGTAAAAGCGCGCGGCGGCGTGACGGGAGTGCCTCGAAATATTCCAACGCCACCACGTCAGGTGATCCTGCTTCAGCGTAAGGAAGGTAAACTGGGAGACGGTCTGGGAAAAACAACCGGCTGGATTCATCGTACGATGTTAAAAGATAAAGGCGTAAAAATGTTAAGCGCCGTTAGTTATGAAAAAATCGATGATCAAGGATTGCATATTCGTATTCGTGATAAGGCTGAAGTTTTAAATGTAGATCACGTCGTAATCTGCGCCGGACAAGAATCACTTAAAGAATTAGAACAGCCATTACTGGCTGCGAATGTGAAAACATCAGTTATCGGTGGCGCGGACTTAGCCCAAGAACTGGATGCCAAGCGCGCGATTGATCAAGGTTTTAGATTGGCTTTAACCGTATAAAACTATTTTGGATCGTGACAGACTGCTTCGATATTGTGTCCGTCTGGATCTGTTACGAAAGCACCGTAATAGTCTTTGTGATAATGTGGGCGTGGTCCGGGAGCGCCATTATCTTTTCCACCGTTAGCTATTGCCGCTTTATAAAATTCATCGACTTGTTTATGATTCTCGGCGCGGAAAGCGATATGTACATGTGGCTTTTGAGGTGTGCCTTCGTGAAGCCAGAAATCTGCTTTCGGTGTAATACCGTAACCGACGACCATTTTACCTTCCGTGTACTGCTTAGGCACTTCCATTAACATTTTGTAACCAAGTGGCGCTAGGGCTGCATC
>DDTZ01000109.1:0-10202 GCA_002344565.1 Bdellovibrionaceae bacterium UBA2351
TCTACTTCGGCGACTCGCGCACCATTTGTCAAACTATGCGAACCAAAGTTCGCAGTTTTTATAAAACCCCGATTTTTTTCGGGGTTTTTTATTTTTAGCTCCTGTTCATAAAAATCTTTGTCCAAGTTCCAATAAATCTTAATCGAATCCACTCCAATTTCGACCCTGTGGATGAATTTCTGCATAAGGCTTCGCCTGATATTGAAATCAGGATTATTTTTAATTGTATGGTTAGCGAACTCCGCAAACTCTTCAAACGTCTCAATGGGGATAAGTCTTTCATCAATATTCAAATCCTTTATCTTTAAAAGCCCTTCCTCCAGTTCTTTTTTAACCGACTCAAGCTTTTCCATTTGCTTAAAGATTGGCGTGGCCGAAACCGTTTTAGGCAGCATTGACAATCTTTCGGCCAATGCATCTAATTGCGAACTCACACCATAAAGTTTGGCCTTTAGTTTTCCACGTTCTGACTCTTCGTCGTTATTTTTATGAATGGCTTTCACTTTATTTTGAAGTTCTATTAAAAATTTTTGGCTTTCAATAAATTTACAAAACTCACCCCATACCAAGGCTTCAGCTTTCTTTGCCTGAACTCGTGTTGGTTCACACTGGAAAGTTTTTTTGGTTAAAGTAGAATTTCGTTTTGTCGCCCATGAATGTTCATAATAAGGAACTTTGCCATTTCTTCCTGTCGCAGACTTTCCTGGCATATGGTCACCACACTTCATACAAAAAGCCACACCTGATAACAAATATGGATGCTTGCTGGTTTCTTTGAGTGGTTTTAATCGTGAATGATTTTTTGTAAGCTTTTCGTTTGCTCGCTGAAAAATCATTTCATCAACGATGGGCTCCCAAACAGCTTTGACTTCCTTTACCTCACCTTTTTGGGTGTAAGTTTTAATACCGATGTAGGCTTTGTTACGAATTATTGCTTGCAAGTTATCAACTGTAAAATGACCAATCCTCATTCGTGAACCGCCACCTTCTAAATGAGCTTTAGCCTTGTAACCATTATCATTCATCCAACGAGCAGCACGAGATAAACTGCCTTCTCGTAAAAATGCTTCAAAGGCAATTCTAACAGTGGTTGCATGAGGTTCATCAATATCCAAGCTTCCATTTTTTGTGTAATACTTTTTATAACCTAAAGGGATGGTTCCACCGTTATAAAGTCCACGGCTAGCACGCGCTAAAATATTGGCAGAAACTCTTTCACTGGTTTGCTTTCTCTCGAATTGAGCAAAGTTCATCAATTGAAACAACAACATTTCACCTGCGGCCGTGGTGGTATCAAAATCTTCGCGCAGACTCATGAAGCTGCATTTAACTTCACTCATCATGTCCCACATATTTAAGAAGTCTCTGTTATTTCTGGAGAGCCTTGAAATTTCTGTGACCATGATAAGATTTATTTTTTGTGCGCTCATGTCTATAAGCATGGATTGCAAAGCAGGCCTATTCATGTCCTTCGCTGAAATACCCGCATCCACATAGACATTAAAAATTTGGCCGAAGTTGGAGTGTTTATTTCTAAAAGTGACAGCTTCACGAAGCCGCTGCTCTTGATTTTTAATGGAGCCTTCAGGGTTTTCGGCTTGCTCTTCAGTTGAAACTCTAATGTACAAACCAATGTTGAAATTTTTGTTCTTAAGCATCTGATCCCGTCCTTTTTAAAAGATTATCTTTTACATTTGACGAGTCAGAGAATGACTTCTTCTGGAGCTGGCAGAGTTCAATATAAATAATATTGGCCACTTCTTCAATCATTTGTTCATACACCTTTTCATTAAATTGTTTGTTTCTTAAGTTTATTACTTCGATCTCGTCCCATTTTTTATTCATGAGCTATCCCTATTTTTTATGGATATACTCAAATCATCACTCAAAACTTCTCGCACTTTTGCCGCCGCCCAAACTGACTTAAACCTTTCGATCCGTGACCCCTTTCCACCAGATCGTTGGGGGGGAGGGGTCACGGAAAAAGAAAGGTAAAAATGAGCCATTCATTGCGGCGGCAAATACCTAACATCAATTAGAAAAATCGATTTAAAAGCCATTTAATCGCATCCTAGAGTAGTGTTCCCACCGAGAACACTGCTAGGAACACTGTTTTACACGCGAGCTAACAATATGCCCGGTGGGAATATTGGTGGGCATATTGTTTTTTAGTAGTCTTCGCATGGCGAAGTCTTTAGCGAAGACTTCTTATTAGACTTTTGTTTTCATTTTTATCACCTCCGTTTGGGTGATCTATTAGCAAAGCTGTGCCAATTATTTTTGAATAGAGGTTTAGATGTAACTGGCTGATCTGACTTGTAATTAGAATTCGTTGGAGCCGAAATGATTTCGCATTTCTGAGAGAGTCTATCAAAAATGAGAGACTTAAAAGTGATCTGATCAATTTGAGCTTCTGGATAATTCTCTTTTATCTAGAAAATCGAGCAAATCTTTTAGATCATCTTCAGGAAGTGGCAACAAGAAGGCTGCTTTGTTTCCAAGTCCATTTAACGAGGTTCCAACAACAAGCCCTCTGGCTCTATCAGCAACCCAAATTCGATCATGGATCTCATCAGTTTCCTTCATTGTGAGCTGAATATTATTGGTCTTACACTTTTTCATGATACTGTTCTTTACTTTTTTCGTAACAGTGTCACTGTGAATAATGTGGATCTTTTTTAGTGATGAAGAAGTCATGCGAGTGGATTTCTCAAATTCTTCAGCAATATGATCCGCCTCAGAGGATTCCCCTGAAAAAATATAGGGATCGACAATAATTAAATTTTCAACGTCTTTGGCAAAGTCCCTAATCTCTCTGATAGCGTCTTGGCGTGCTCCGCGAGCAACAAGCATTTCCAGGAAATCCCCCTTATTTTCCAAGGGACATTTTCTTTCTCGAATGACCACAGGTCGTTCAAAAGGATGCAAAGGGAAAAATGGAAGTTCGTCGACATCAATATTTTCCGTAAGCTCTAAGTACTCGCGAAGTAACTCACGATGCTTACTAATTAAATTGTGATATCGCTTTCTTTGGGATTCATTCATAAAATTCTATCCAAATAATTTTTCAAACATTTCTTGATTGTATCTCTTTAAACTGTCCACAAACTCATTAACATAAAACATATCTGGAGCAGATCGTTGGGCAGTTACCTTCAGAGTGTAGTTTGGGGTCTCTTTGTCTAGCTCAAAGAGTACTAATCCAACACCATGTAGGACACAAAGTGATTCAAGACGGCTTTGATCTTCGGCCTGAATTGTTTTTGGCATGACAATGTAGGCCTTTGTTGAAAATAGTTTGTACGCAATAGCCTGACCAAAAGCCACAACCGATTGAGTTGGGTCAATTTTAATTTCCACGGAAATAACTTCAGGAGTAAATTTGATCAATTGAGAGGCGAGAGGTTTATATACGCCGATGACATCAGGGGTACCCCACTTCTTGCCCAAGGCAGCCCCACCCAATGGAGTCGATATCACAACTTCATCTAAGTCATTTTTTAACCAATCAGAAAAAGATTGATAAAAATCTTCTTCACGGGCTTTCCCATTTTTCGACACTTCTTCAGTCTCATGGGGAGACTCTGCTGCTGATCCATCATCAATATGCTTAAAAAGACCTCTGGCTGGCTTGGTTATCTCGTTGGGAAAAAGAGCATCTAGATTCCAGATAGACCCGTTAATCGTATTCACCGGTGTTTCTACATCTGTTTCCAATATTGAATTAACAATTTGGGAATAGCGAATACCTCCGGGAGTATTCTTGATAAGCTCTCTGGCTTTTTGTCTGATTGAATTTTGATTTAGCTTTGCCATAAGCCGCCTTAATTGCCGTCTCTAAGTGTAATTATGTTTAATCGCTAATCGGTATTTAAATGTGAATCTTGAACGAAAAACGCGCCAAGTTCCCAAATACAGAAGACTTTTTCTATTGAAAGTGATAAAAATTATGAATGGAAATAAGAAAAGAGATAACCTCGGCATCATGTCTAAGACAGAGGAAAACCGAGGTTTTCATAAATAGTATCGGTGATTTTCTCAGAAAAATCAAGAGGTTGTATGACTAAAAAACAACCCAATTATTCCCATATATTCAATAGCTTAAGCGCTGACCGACTTGAAAAATACAAAAAACACAAGGACAAGACCTTTGGCGATCTCGAAACCGTCCAGCGTTATCTTTACAATATTGAGGTGTCTGCTGAGGTCAGTAAAGCCGTTCATATTTTAGAAGTCGTCCTCCGTAATCAGCTCGCCCACGAATGGAATAAATTTTTATCTTGCTCAGATTGGCCTATGAACAAGCAAGGCATCCCAACTACAAATAAGTTTCAACGTATGCACCAGAAAATTGATGAGGCCATTTCACGCGCGGGAGGTAGGCACAAAAATGGAAAAGTCATTGCTGAATTATCTTTTGGATTCTGGGTGCACCTTTTTGACTCCAAATTTGATGTTCAAAACATCAAGCTCGTTCAGAAAATTTTACCTCAACGTACTCAATGGGATAAGGCCCTTACAAAAGAAATAAAAAATATTCGTGATGATTTTCAGATGATCAATGAATTGAGAAATCGTGTAGCCCACCACGAGCCAATTTTTCATCAAAAAGATTTAGATCAAAAATACGCTCTGATTATTCGCTATATTTCAGAAATTAATCCAGCTTGCTTAGATTTGGTAAATCAGGCGAAATTTCAGGATTGGCGCATGAGCAGATGGCATGGGATTGTATTTCCTTAGCCCTTAACCTTGACGCTGACTAAAACGAACCCATATTGTGTTGACTCTTATTGTATTAGCTTTGAGGTAAAAATGGATTTAACAGGAATTATTGAAAAATTAAAGGAATGTGAAACTGGGTGGGCTGCGCTAGCACAAGTTCCTGACGACCTTTTTAACGCATTGCCAGGATTAAATAAGACGGATGTCTCATCAATAATCAGCAGTTCAAGAATTCGACTTGAAATGGCTCAAGAAACAAATCAAAAAATTAACCCAATTTATTTTCTTCAAATTTCCCAAAGTGTAAATAATCTTCAGCTGTACATAAAGCAACACATCCCTAGTAACCCACAGGGACATGTGCCGGGCCTGCAAGGGGTTTTATCTGGATTGGTGTTAGCTATTGATTTGGGTGTAATTCCAACTGGCGAATCTGAACAAGAGGAGTCACTTACCAGTAAAATTGCATCCAAACTTCAAAATAAATTGGCTGAGTCATTGGCAAAATCTTCTGCTGCCGAAAGTATGCTTAAAACTGTTCAGGTTTCGATAGAACAAGCCAAAAATGCTGATACAGCTCTAAAAGAAGCTGTCAAAACCTCACAAGATGTTGCTGGAAAAATTGAAGAGCGTGATCGTACAACAAGCGAAGCAACCGCAAGAATCAATGAAACGGAAAAGAAAAGTAAAACTCTAGTAACAGAACTTGAAGGGAATTTAAAGAAAGTTAATGACAGTAGCAATGAGGTCCAAAAACAGCAGCAGGAATTGAATGCAATTTCTGAAAAGTTACAAAAGAAATTAACAGAAGCACAGCAACTACTTGAAGACGCCAACAGACATGGTTTAGCCGGCGCATTTAAAACACGCAAAGATGATTTAAGCTGGCCAACAAAATTTTGGATTTTTACTTTTTTAATTTCTGTAGGAGCTTTAACTTATTTTGCTCTAACAAATCTAGCGGACTCGGATTGGCATAAAATTTTATTACGATTGCCGTTAACCGCTCCCTTGATTTGGCTTGGTTGGTTTTCTGTTAAGCAATATGGCTATAATAGACGGATTCAGGAAGATTATGCTTTTAAAGTTGCTTCTGCTATGTCTTTTCAAGGTTATAAAAATGAATTAACAACGGACGCAGATCTGTTGAAATTGCTTCGCCAATCGGCGATTGAAAATTTTTCAGCAAATCCAATTCGTATTTATAGTGAGCAGAAAAATCATGGCAGTCCACTACACGAACTTTTTGAAAATGTCTCAGAAGATAAGTTGAAGAAAATTGCTGATATTGTAAAAGCCTTGTCGGTAAAATAATGTAAAAGTCATTTATGCAGATAAAAGTAATTTATTAATGGAAAAACTGAAATCCGATCAGAAAAAATTAAGAATCTCGTACCATGAAATTGGCCATGCCGTAATGGCGTTGTATTGTAGGCAAGCCATTCAGAAAATATCACTTAAGGAAATTGATTCACCAAGTGGGGAAGATAAATATCTAGGTCACATGAAATTAGCATCAAGCGATCCAAAAGAGATACTAACAGTCGATAAGGCTATACAGAACGTCATGATCTCATTGGGGGGATTTGTTGGTGAAGTATTATTTTTTGATGATGTGCCGGGAATTCCTGTTGATGATTTAGATAGGGCAATAAAATATACAGAAAGCTTATTGAAAATTGAAGCGTTCAAAGAACACGTAGCCAAGATGCCTATTCCAGAACTTGATGCTTTACCAAAGGCTACTGACCCTCTTGTAAGAGCCTTTATTGATTCTAAAGTCCATCATTGCGTTGAAGTTTTATCTCAAGTGAAACCCATTATTCAAATGCTTGTTCAAGAACTCTTAAAAAAAGAAGAACTCACAGGCGATGAGATCGCCTCAATTTTTAACTCTTTTGCTCCTTCAAATCTCCATAGGAACTAGCGAACCGGCAGCCTCATCGCTTTCGGCCATTTAGAGGCTTTTGAATCCTGAATAAGCTCGAACTGGGCTTTCGTGACCTGCTTCAAAGCCCAAGGTAAGTTTCCAGTACCAACGGCTAAAAAAGCCATTGTGACGGATAAAGAAATCAATTTCGATAAGCCAATTTGATTTGCTCCTTTTCTTTCACCGCCAACCCATCAAGCTCAAAGTTATTGCGTCTGATGCTCTGGCAGTAGTTTGTGATGGCATTTAGAGTCCGCCCATAATGACGTGCTAGTTCTTGCCGTGACCAGCCGTGTATATAACGTAGTTTTGCCAGCTCCGCTAAATTCACTCTCGACTCATGCCACTGGATTGGATAGGTTATATCCAAACTGAGTGGTTCTCTCAGCATAGGGCGGTGGGCACCAATCTTTTCGCAACTCTACATTGCTCTCCAAAAAGAAAATCCAGAATTCGGGATACCGTTAGCAGTATTCAGAATTCAGTGCTAAATACGTCGGCGGCGTGGGGCATTGATTGATTTTTGATTTTCAATCTGAACCAATTCGACCATCCACTAGAACAACTTGCCGGTGAGACATTTTTGAAAATTCGATATCGTGGGTTACATAGATAACCGTTGTATTTTCAGTTTCGTTGATGCGTTTGAAAAAATTCATGACCGCTTGGCCATTAATAGAATCTAAATTCCCAGTGGGTTCATCTGCAAAAAGGTATCTCGGACGCATAATGAGACTTCTTGCGATTGCAACCCGTTGTTGTTCTCCACCAGAGAGTTCCGATGGTCTGTTGTTAAGTCGGTGTCCTAATCCAAATTCCTTCAATAGATCCGACGCCCGCTGCTTGAACTCTGCCGTGAGGCCATGCTTGATTGCTGGCATCAGAACATTTTCAAGTGCGGTCAGTTCTGGCAATAAATGATGAAATTGAAAAACAAATCCCATTTTTTCGTTTCGAAACCGATGCAGTTCCTTAGAATTTAAAGACGCAATATCAACGCCGTCGATAGTGACTGCACCTGTGGTTGGTTTATCTAGAGTGCTAATAATATAAAGAAGCGTGCTTTTTCCAGATCCTGACCGGCCAGTAATTGAAACCATTTCCCCAGTTTTAATTTCTTCAGAAATTCCCTTTAGGATTTCGGTCTTCATTTGGCCGAAACTTTTTCGAATATCGTTCATTACAATCGACATATCAAGAATCCTCGCCGCGAATGATGTCGATCGGTTCCAGTTTTCCAGCCGCCCGCGATGGTAAATAGCCAGCAAAGCTTGAACAAAAAACGGCCAGGCCAAAGGCCTTTACATAGATCCAAAAATCATAGGAAACCATCATGCGATTCCCCCCTAGCCCACGATTTCCAGAAACTTCAATAAGTGACATGCCAAAGGTGGCTGAATAGCCAAGTAAGGCACCTAAGACCCCACCGATTACACCCAAAATCAAACCCTGTATAAAAAATAGTTTCACGACATCTTTTGGTTCAAAACCAATCGATCTAAGTATGGCGATTTCACGGCGACGGTGGGTAACCGCTAAACTTAAGATGTTATAAATTCCGAAGCCAGCAACAATTAATATGGAAATTGTCATTGCATTACGAGTGATATCTTGAGTTTTAAAAACGGACATGATTCCTTCGTTGGCCTGGTCCCAGCTTTGGACTTTTTCTTGCCCCATTAGATTCCAATTTAGACTCAGGTCGGAGGCTTTTGAAACATCATACAATCGAATAGCAATGTCTGTGATTCGACTAGGGGTCTGATTTAAATTTTGAACATCGCTCAGCGAAGCAAAAAGAGTCGACTCATCTAAAGCTTTTACCCCCAGTTTGAAAAAGCCCACTATCTTAAACGGTTGAGCATCGCCTTTTCCTACAGTTAATAGAATAGTTTCGTTTAGGGTCACTCCAATATTTTTGGCAAAGTCTTCTCCGACTATAATTCTATTTCCAGAATTGCCTATATCAGTAAACTTACCTTTCACCATGTAGGATTCTATATTGGACACCCGCCTTTGTTTTTCAGGGATCGAGCCGATAATCCTTACCCCTTGAGCGTTACCACCGATAGTTGCAATTCCTTGAACTACCATTTGACTAGAAACCGCGAAAACTTCCGGATTAGACTCTAGCCGCTCAATCCAGCTCAGCGGAGATAAAATATAACTGTTGTCCTTTTTTCCAGACGGCGGACGAATCCAATTTATTAAATTTAATTCATCAAAAAAAGCTTCTTTTAAAGTCTGTTCGCTTAAAACCTCTTCGCGAGCTTTAATTCTAACATGAGAGTCATTGTTAACAAGTTGATCAATAATAAAAACCTGAAAGCCTAACATCATTCCAGATATGGCAACATAGGCTGCCGTTCCCAGAATGATTCCCATTAAAGTCAGAATCGTTTGCTTTTTTTTACTTAGTAGTTGGCGAAGTGCTAAAAAAAGCATTACTTACTCTTAACCAAAACTTTATCCGAAAACTCGATATTGTTTGAAGTGACTTCGGCCCAACTGGCATCAATCGCACCAATCGTCACGTCTATTTTTTCCTTTTTTCCATCCCGAACGCGGGTGACTTTACCCCCGCTTAATGCAGCTAAAGGAATCAGAGTTACTTGGTTTTTTTGCCCCACTACAATGGCTAAATCAGCCGTCATCCCAGGCAGAACTCCTAAAGGCCAATTTGGCAAGTCCACCCGAACAATAAACTGTTTTTCTCGTGGGTAAACAGATACGACTTTTCCTTCAAGTTTTTCACTGCGTAAGGATTCGAAGGAAACCTTAACTACCTGGTCTTTTTTAACTCGTAATACCGATTGTTGCTCTAAGCTTGCCTCTAGATATAGCGTTTTTAAATTAGTTACCGTCAACAAAGTGGCCTGCGCCGGAACAAGCTCTCCCTTTTTAAAGGTAATTCCGGTGACCACGCCTTCGATCGGCGACTTTTGAATGAACTCATCCAGTTTCAAAAGCTTTGTGCCCGGGACCACGGATTGTCCTTCTTCAACAAAAACGTCCTGAAGCGAAATGCCGATTCCAGTACGAACATGATACACTTGATCGGACACAACTGTGCCTAGCCCATAGATGGTTTCAACGACATCCCCTTGGCGCGGCGAGACCTCTAAATTTTTTGAGGAATTGAAATTCAAAGCGAGTAAACCAACTCCAACAACGACAATCAGAGCGAACAATAAGAAGAGCTTCTTTTTGGACATTTGTTTTTCCTTCTACTCCATTTATTTATCACGAGCCCGGAACGTCTTCAATTTGGAAGTTTATTTGGGCCATACAAACTTCAATTCTTTGGTCTATTAAAATTCCTAGTCTGGTTTAAGTCCGTTGCCATGGACACGCCCCGCTTTGGGACTATGAGTAGAGCCGCAGCGTAGCTTTCATCAATGGATTTGCGTCAATAGATAAAATCTATTGAAAATTAATAATTATCTATTTCATCTGTGGAGACGTTGCCTATAACATGTGTCTATCCACGTACTCTTAACAAATTTTTGGAGGTATTTGTGTTAACTAAAAAACACGGACAAATCAT
>DDTZ01000109.1:10567-20436 GCA_002344565.1 Bdellovibrionaceae bacterium UBA2351
AACGAATTCTGGTGGCCAGAACGCATTAGCTTTGCGCCCCTGAGACAGCATTCAGTGGAATCAAATCCGATGGATAAGAAATTTGATTACGCCGCTGAATTTAAAAAACTAGATTTAAAGACGGTGAAGGCAGATATAGCGAAAATCTTAACTACATCGCAGGATTGGTGGCCCGCTGACTGGGGTAACTATGGCCCTTTCTTTATTCGAATGGCTTGGCATAGTGCTGGTACTTACAGAGTCACTGATGGCCGTGGCGGTGCCGGCGGCGGACAACAACGTTTTGAACCGTTAAACAGTTGGCCAGATAATGTTAGCTTAGATAAAGCTCGTCGTTTGCTTTGGCCAGTTAAGCAAAAATATGGAAACAAACTTTCTTGGGCCGACTTAATGGTTTTGGCTGGAAATGTGGCGCTTGAAACCATGGGGTTTAAAACGATTGGTTTTGCCGGCGGACGCACCGATGACTGGGAAGCCGACATCGTATATTGGGGGCCAGAAAAGAAATTTCTAGCTGACGAACGCTATGAGAAAAAAGATAGAAAGCTAAAGGGTCCTTTGGCCGCTGTACAAATGGGTTTGATCTATGTGAATCCAGAGGGACCAAATGGCGTTCCTGATCCCTTACTTGCAGCTAAAGACATTCGTGAAACGTTTGGCCGCATGGCTATGAATGATGAAGAAACTGTGGCGTTAATTGCTGGTGGTCACACGTTTGGTAAAGCACACGGGGCTCACAAGCCAGAAAAATGCTTAGATGCTGAACCCGCTGCGGCCGGTTTAGAAGAGCAAGGCTTTGGCTGGAAAAATAAATGTGGCACAGGGAAAGGAAAAGACACAATTACCAGTGGTCTTGAAGGCGCGTGGTCTGTAAGTCCTACGAAATGGACGATGCAATACCTAGATAACTTGTACGCATTTGAGTGGGAAAAAACAAAAAGTCCAGCGGGTGCGATTCAATGGATTCCAAAAAATGGCGCAGCTAAAAACTTAGTTCCGGATGCGCATGACCCATCAAAACGTCATGCACCTATTATGTTTACAACGGATTTGGCTCTTCGTTTTGATCCTGAATATCAAAAGATAACAACTCGTTTTAAAAATAATCCCAAAGAATTTGAACTGGCCTTCGCAAAGGCATGGTTCAAGCTGACTCATCGTGATTTAGGTCCATCAACGCGATATATTGGGTCGGAAGCGCCAAAAGAAGTATTCCCTTGGCAAGATCCAGTTCCCAAAGCGACTTATAAAATGATCAGTGAAGCCGATGTGACTGCATTGAAAAATAAAGTTTTAGCATCAGGATTGACTCATTCTGAACTAGTCAAAACGGCGTGGGCTTCCGCTGCGTCTTTCCGCGGAACAGACATGAGGGGCGGCGCCAACGGAGCGCGAGTTAGATTGGCTCCACAAAAAGACTGGGCCGTAAACGATCCTAAAGAGTTAGCTAAAGTCATCGGCAAACTTGAAGAAATTCAAAAGGAATTTAACAAGGCGAGTGGAGCCAAAAAGGTATCCTTAGCGGATTTGATTGTTTTAGCAGGCGGAGCCGCTATTGAAAGCGCAGCTTTAAAAGGTGGTCATAAAGTTAAAGTTCCTTTTGTTGCCGGACGAACAGATGCGACTCAAGAAACGACAGACCTTTACACGTTTGGATTGTTAGAGCCAAAGGCAGATGTTTTTAGAAACTACTACAGCTCAGAAAGTGAACTGGCGCCCATCGAAGCTATGGTCGATAGAGCGAACTTGTTAACGTTAACGATTCCGGAAATGACGGTATTGGTTGGTGGTTTTAGAGCACTCGGAGTAAATCAAGGACAGTCTAAAAACGGCGTGTTCACCGATAAGCCAGGTGTGTTGACCAATGATTTTTTCGTCAATCTTTTAAGTATGTCTACTGAATGGAAGAAATCAAAAACGGAAGGTCTATACGAAGGCTTAGATCGTAAATCAGGAGCTTTGAAATGGACAGCGACTCCGGCGGATCTGGTTTTTGGCTCTCACTCTGAGCTAAGAGCGGTTTCTGAGGTTTATGCCGCTGACGATAACAAAAGCAAATTTGTGAATGACTTTGTGGCAGCCTGGAACAAAGTCATGATGTTAGATAGATTTGAAGTAAAGAAATAGTTTCTTTATTGTGGAAAGGATGAACCTACGTGTTTGTCCTTTCCCTGTAACGGCAGGGAGGTATTAAATGACTAGAAGACAACTTGTAAATTTAATTGCTGCTAGCTTAATACCGTCCTTCTTATTGGCTAAACCTGAAAACAAAACCCTGCAAAGTGATTTGAAGTTAAATCTTAAACCTTCAGATTTCGTAGATCCTGGTGACCCTGTTGCGACGTCGCTGAAATACTCCGAAGATTCAAAAAAAAGAAAAGATTTTGAAGGTAATACCTGTGAATCATGCAAATACTTTTCCCGAAAAGGAGTGTACGATGGCACTGTCGTCGGCACCTGTGTTGTGTTCCAGGATAAGTTTGTAAATCAAAATTCTCATTGCATTTCTTGGACGCAAAAAAACTTATAATACAGCATCATTAAATTGCGCGGTTCAATACTCTTTACATTCTATGGTCTGATATTGATTATTTTTGCTATGCTACCAATGATCGCTTCAATCTGCTGTTTGAATAGTGTGTCTTGTTGTGGCGGCGAGGTGTTTGCGAAGATTTGGTTTACTGTGTCCGCGATTCTCATTCCCGAAAATAGCACTCTAGAATCAACGTAAGGCAGATTTAAAGCTTGATAGCGCTTTTGATCCTGATTGTAGATTTGATCGTAGGCTTGTGCTCGAAGTTTAATGGATTCATTCAGCCACGTTTCTATTCCCGTTTGTTGGTATACTATACGCGCGCTTCGTGCCGCTTTTACTAAATACTGAGCGTAGTTTAAGCTCGCTTGTTCTAAAGTCATTCCCGGACGGACGATATCAGAATGACCTGTTTCGATCATGCCATAGTCCCAAACGCCGTGAAGGCTCATTTTAGTTCCGAACCAATTTACTTGTACTTTTGTTCCACCATTATCTTGAGGGCGCCCAGTGTGCAAAGGTTGGTGGATATCACCGATAAAATGAACCAAGAATTTAAGTGCGTCCACTTTGTCATTTCGTGAAGCTGCCGGTGAACGAAGAATATCTTGGCACAAAATTGTAGCTTGAACGACACCACCCAAGGCTCTTTGATCATTTGGCAGTGCTTTCAAATTTTTTAAATAATTAAAACCATCTTGAATTTTTTCGTAATGGTAAGTGTGAGTGGCCTCATACGAACCACCCGACTTTATCGTATCGGCCCAGTTAGCAACATCTGCTAATGCCTGCTGGTTTAGCAACTGACTGACAGCCATTTTCGCCTGAGGTGTTAGATGAGCATCAGCGATAATGCCCGAGGCGCGATGACCGACGTTACCCCAACCAAAGACATGAAAAGAAGAGAACAATATTAGAAGCGCAATATTTTTTTTCATACTGGAATTAAACTATCCCATGGCCCCAGAAAGCAACAACTAACTCGGTCGCTCCCCAGATTTTTGATATTCATCGCGACGAAAAAATCTGTGATAAATTTTAATTTTTAGCTTCTGAAGTGGGTTTTTATTTCCCCACGGGCGCCAAAATCTAATTGACGTCTGCAAATGAAAATCAGCATGAAATCCATAAGGTGCCCAGCGAATGTTAGGATCGTTAGGATTCAGTAAGATTTTTGTAACCATCGCGCCCATGGCGGCGGCAGCCGCCAAACAGCCGATATTTAATGACGGCAAACGACGCTCAAAAAGATCGACAGCGATTTTATAGCGCAAATATTTTTGGTGCATCAAATTAGGAGTCAGGCCCGCTAAAAACCTGATGATTTTAGCTTCCACCGTCAGATTTCTCTGATTGAAATCAAAGTACTGATTAAAACTCATTCGGTTCGGACTAAATGCCATAATTGCAGTTCCCATTCCAAACGGACCAGCTGTAACTACGGGTATCCCTTTGCGATGGGCGGCCTCATATAAAGAAATACGAATATCCATTGCATACAAATCTAAAGCATCGACAATGATATCGACGTCTTGTAAAAAGTCGTTCTGATTATCTTTTGTAATACCTTCTTTAAAGCACCTTATCTGAACATCCGGATTGATTGTTTTAGCCATGCGTTCTAGCACGTCGGTTTTTAAAGAGCCTACTGTTTCTAAACTTGCACCCATTTGTCGATTGAAATTTTGAACCTCAAAAATATCAGGATCAGCTATATTAAATTTTTGAAATCCTAATCTAAGAAAGTTATGTAAATGATGCCCCCCAACGCCGCCAAGGCCGGGTATTGCAATCCGCTTGGTTCGCAGCAGCTCTTGATCCTCTGGCTTAAACCAACCTAGATTCCTAGAAAACGCTAAACTGTATTCAAAACCGCGAGGTGCAGAGTCCATCAGGCCATCTTTACAGTCCGGCAGAAATTGAAAACCTCAATTTCCAAAATCGAGTTTAAGCGTTTCAGTTTTAGAGATTGTCCAGTAAACCAAGATGTTTTATTTCTTGATCATCAAGAATATGCTGAACCAAAACCATGACACGACTTTTAGGTCGATCACCATCACTTTGGAAAACTTTGTTTAAATCATCAAAAAACTTCAAACGAAGATCATTAATTTCTTTACGGGCTGCCTCAGAAATAGGGACCACTCTACCCGCAAACCCTGCCCGCGAATGAGGTACACCATCGCTAGTCATAAACCTGCGACTGCAGACGTGTGTCCAAAACTTATAGAACCGAGACGCATCTTCAACTCGTGATAAATCCACGCGTTTTAAATCTAAATGATATTTGTCGTCTTTAAGATATACAGATTTACTCTCGACTAATTTTCTGATCTCTAACTTTACTAGTTTAACTGGAAATCCCAATTGTTTTGCAATAAATGCATCACTGTGTTCTGGCAATTTTTTGTAAGCCTCAAGCTCAAGGCATGCTTCGATAAGGCAAATCCAGGGGTATTCTACCTCAAGAGTAACTTGATTTTTAACCAGTTGAATCGCGTCGCGGAAGGCCGTGCCTTTTACTCTTTTAAGCAACTCATCAACAAATCCAGGAAGTGTCGAACTCAATTTACCTATACAATCGAAAACAAAGCCAACTTCAACATCCTGTTTAGAATGTTTCAGCCTATATAGCTTTGCACGCGAAAGCTTAAGTTTTTTTTTAGCCAAAACACTATTGGCACCCCCATAGTTTTCAATAATTGCTAAAATGAAATTACGTCCGCCTGTTCCAAGCGTTCGTTCTTGATTCACAATTAGACGTTTTGCTTGCTCTAAATTAAGCTTTAGTTCTGAAGCAATGATTTCAAGATCTTTCCACATCAAACGCTTCTGACCGGATTCCCATTTATGCCATTGGTTGTATGAATACCCTAAGCGCTCACTCATCTGCTTTTGTGTAGCCGAACCACGCAAATCTTTGAGTAGCAGTCGAACCAGATTATGATAGTCGTAGTTTTCAAATGCTTTCACGCAACTATGTCCAAATCACTTTAAGAAAGGAAATCTGTAAAAAACTCTCGACACCCGTTAAATCAATATTTCTCATAGGATTATGAGGTTTAAATTTTACCCCTATACTGTCAATACTTGGTTCGCAAAGCAACGCTTCGGGACGACACTGGATGGTATATCACTCAAAAAACAAGAATGCGTTTACTATTTAACGAGTCTTTCAGTTGGGGGGACCGTGGGTTGTGATGTTTGAGTTTTAACGTTGCTTTGAAAGGCATTATCCACTTTGAAAGGGTTTGAACAGTTTTGAAATGCAAAAACCATAGAGGCGAATGACAGAGACCATAAAACCGACTTGAAAAATTCTTTTTTCATCGTTACCACCCGTGTTTTATTATTGCGGAAAACCGAGAACTCTGAAATAGCCAGTCTCAAAATACGACACTCAAAATTGAGGTCATCTAAAGCCCGAACCTAGAGACAATCAAAGGGTAGCTTGTTGAAATTTTTCAATTTCTCATTTTGGCATCCGTAATTTTTACTATTTCACTCAAAGAGTAGTCTTATACTTGCTATGAAAAGCCCCGACGGATTTATTTCTTATGGCAGTGGGTTTACGAAAAAAATTGCTCCCTTTAAAAAAATCGTGTGTTCAAACAAGGGACCACGAATGACTGTCACACATGAATGTATTCCTAAATCGGAAAATATCCAAAGGACTTGGCCATTTAGAATTTGAAATTGGACTTATTAAAATTTTTATTCCACAATAATTAGGAACGACGAAGGACTTAGGGCATGTATGTTTTATCTATTTTAATTTTCCTTGTTTTCCATTGGAACCAAACCGAAGTAAAGGCCGAAACATTGACAATTGGGTTAATGGATAGTCGTCCTTTTTATTGGGAAGAAAAAGGCAAAAAAACCAGGTTTCATTTTGAAATCGCCAAAGCTCTCTCGAACAAAATGAAATTAGATTTAGTCGTCAAAGAAGCTCCTATTTTACGTATGATTAAAATGCTTAAAAATGGCGAGATCGATGCTGTTATTGTAACAGAACACAAAGAACTCGAAGCGATGAATGTAAAAAAGGAAGTATTATTAGAACTAGATTCGCGACTATACACTCTGCCAGACCAACCGATAAACTCAAAAGCTGAAATCAAAGGGACCATTGGACGGTTAAGCAATAGCTGTAGCTCACTACAAAATCATCCTGGAATTGAATGGCTGGATACTGGATCTTATGAACAGGCTTACGGCCTATTAAAAATGAAGCGGATCAACGCCGTATGCGGAACAATCGCATTTCAAATTGTGGCAAATAGCAAACAAGAGTTCGATGGTCTTAGTATTAAATCGTTTCTTATTAGTAAAAGGAACCTGTGGATACAAGCCCGAGCGGATTTCGATTCAAAACGTTGACGGGAAATTCAAAAAAATGTACACGAACTTTCGAATGAGGGTCACATTGTCAAACTGGCTAAAAAATTTTCAAAGTAATTTACTTTAGTCCAACTACCGAGACGCACTGGGGTAGAGCTCCCCTTGGGGCATAAATCGACATCTTTGGTGTACCAAATTTCCCTGAATATCTTTAATAACAGAATAATACATCTCTTAAGAATTGCTTTGATCTAGGAATTGAGCATGATATCTGCATCGCCATGACGTCGATGTATTTCCTAGATGACAGCCAATCCTCAAAAATTTTTCGTAGTATTAATTGGTCGAACCATACATTGGGCTCTGTTGATCAATGGCCTACTATTTTAAAATCGACATTGTCTATAATGTTTCGTAATCCAACACCGATGTTTTTATTTTGGGGCGAAGATTTGATATGCTTCTATAACGACGGCTACCTTCCTATCTTAAGCTCTCGCAAAGGCTTTGAAGCGATGGGACAACCCGGAAGCCTGGCCTGGGCAGATATTTGGGCGAACACGTATCCGCAGATCAGGCGTGTACGTGAAGAAAAAAAATCTGAAATATATCGGGACTACCCCCTTAAATTTCTACTCAAAGGAAAAGTAAAAGAATGTTTTTGGAATTACAGCATATCACCCGTTATTGATGAAACTGGCGAAAGCGTAGGTGTTCTTGCGACCTGCATGGAGACAACCGAAACCGTTTTGTCGCTCAAAAAACTTCAAGATAAAGAAGAACGCCTTAAGCAAGCCCTACAAGAGGCCCAGAAAGCAACTCTAGAACTTGAGGAAGCTAAAGTTGCGGCGGAAAATGCTAATGCTGCCAAGAGCGCATTTCTAGCTAACATGAGCCATGAAATCCGAACCCCTTTGGGGGCAATTATGGGTTTTTCCCAATTGGCGCGAGAAAAAGATGCTAGCGAGGAAGACAGAGATAAATACTTATCTGTCATGCAAAGAAACTCTCATCAAGTTTTACGAATTGTTGATGATATTTTAGACTTAGCGAAAGTCGAGGCGGGAAAAATTATTATCGAACCGGTGAAAATTGTGTTTGCAGATTTCCTAAATGACTTTGTTTCTTCAATGTCCTTCCGAGCCAATGAAAATGGAATTGGCTTTATTGCAATGGCGGCAACCCCCCTTCCTGATATAATCATTTCAGATCCAACTCGTTTAAGGCAGATACTCTCTAATGCGATTGGTAACGCAATCAAATTTACATCAAATGGCTTTGTTCACCTGCAAGTCTGTTATGATAATAATGAAGTTTCCTTTATCGTGAACGATACTGGGCGTGGAATATCTGCCGATCAAGCGAAGCATTTGTTTAAGCCATTCATGCAAGCGGACGCCTCAACCACTCGTAAATTTGGAGGAACCGGCCTTGGCCTAGTTTTAACTCGTAAACTCTGCCAAATATTAGGTGGTAACTACAGCCTAGAGCATAGTGAACTTGGCAGAGGCTCGACGTTTAAAGCAACGGTAAAAGTGCAACTTTCGCAAGAAAGTAAAGTAGCCCCTCAAGGAAAATTTTTCACTCAGCTCGTCACTCCGAAATGGGTATCGTCACTTAGAAATCAATACAATGGCACACATGTTCTTATTGTAGAAGACTGTCTAGACAACCAAGATCTTTTAAAGATCCTACTAGATCAACACGGCGTTGAATTCGATCTAGCACACAATGGCAAAGAAGGGGTCGAGCTGGCGCTTAAAAAAGACTACGATTTGATTTTAATGGATATACAAATGCCAGTTATGGATGGTCATCAGGCCGTTCGATTTTTGCGCCAAGCTCGTTACACGAAACCAATTGTGGCCTTAACAGCTCATGCAATGAAAGAGGAGGCTGAGTTAGCTCGCCAATCCGGTTTTACAGAGTACTTATCAAAACCGATTACTCGTGAAGCGCTCGTTACGGCGATTGAGAAATACCGACGTTTCCCCGAAGCCCACCAAGCCTTAAAAGTTGAATATGCAGACTCTTGTACGGCGCTACACTAAACCAAAAATGAATTGAGCTTTTTAAGGTAGCATCGAGAAAAATATTCTCGATGCCTATAAAAAACAGAGTCAATTTCAAAGAATTCGAGTATAGAGACCTTTACTAGTAGGGGGCAATATGTCTGACTTATCCGCTCAGGGTTTTGATTTCATTTCAAGTTTTGAATCGGCAGTTCAAAAAAAAGATTCGGAACAGCAAATAGCTATTTTACAAAAAGCACTGAACGAACACGGTTTTAAATCTGCGATTATGAGTGATTTAGCATTGGCCGTCGCAAACCACAACCTACCCTATATTAATTTTCTAGAAGCATTCTGCGACGAAAATGCGGAAACTCCACATGGTGCCGAAATTAAGCTCGCCGATTACTATGCTGGCTTAGACAAACTAGATGAGACTACGGCCCGCGCCCGTCGCTTCGTTAGCAAATTTCGTGGTACTGAAACCGAGAAAAATCTATCCCAACATCCCGTGCTAGCGACTATGTTTGCGCGTTGTTATTTGCTTATGACCGCAGCCTATACTCGGTTAGGTGCGCGTAGCTATAGCAAGCGTATTCTAAACAAGGCAATATCTTTACAGCTACCGAAAGCTTTTGAAGAAAGAATGAAAAAAGAAATTCAGACACTAGACACCGAGCTAAAGCTAGAAACGAATTCAGCTTTAGATGCAAAATGGGAAGCTTTTTTCTCAGATGGCTCCAATTATACTGAACTTTACAACATATGTAAAACCAGCCAGTTTCCGCAATTAGCAAAACGTATTGAGCTACTGGATGGGAACTACAAATTTGATCCGAGTTTCAAAGTAGACGAAGCCGAAATGCTTATGGATATTTTTGCCTTTAGAAAAAACGCCGATCAAAACGAGCCTTTGTCGTTCGCTTTACGCTAGGAGAACTGGCCCCCTAGCGTGCATCTAGGGCCGAGCGCGGCTCGGGTGC
>DDTZ01000147.1 GCA_002344565.1 Bdellovibrionaceae bacterium UBA2351
TATCAATCCTTGGGACGATTTCTTTGGCGGCAAAGACGAAAAGAAGATCGACAATCCAGAGGTCATGAATACATCATGTGATACAGATAACCCAAAACGTTCTGAGGTTGTGCTTGAAGACCTAAGCATCAAAACGCATATTTTGGATTACAACAATTCAATCAATTCGTTCTTGGAGTTCAACGCTCCAAGAAAATTGGGTATTGAAATTCACCCTAAAGTAAAAATTCCGAGTGATTTGAAACATGACTTTGACAATCCGTTAGATACACTAATTGATGGCCCGTATTTACTACGAGTCATGATTACAAAAAATAAGAATATGGCTGAAAAACCAGCTATTATTGCTCAGCAAGACATCCCCGTTATGCTGAGACAAGGAAAAGTATACGCAGAATTTCCATTCCGCCTACTTGACCATCGACTATTCTTAACTCGCAATACTATTTTCGTTCAGTTACTACCCGTGAAACACGATAAAGTGATTGCCGAGAACGACTACAATGTACGCCTGAAAAATCCAACTGATAAGATCGAAGATATTATCAGTCACGAGACGTCGCTTATCTACCCGATCTTCTTTGAAGATATCGTAATGAACGGCGAGACTCACAAAACATTAAGATCGTATTCTGGCTCTGAATACACTAAACATATTCAAATTGAAACAAGCGTAAAGAAAAATGAATTTGATTTCAATGCACTGGTTGCGGAATTTAAAGCTAAGAGCCAAAAAAATATCGACGAAAATACAAAACGCGCGACTCCGGCCATATATGCACAATTAAACAAATACGACTACACTGACGATACTAAGATCACTAGCCTTAGCTTTGCAGATGCATTAAGAACCTCTTTAACTAATCACAAATCGTCTTTTGATAAAAAAGCATCTGAACAGTTATGTAAATACTGGTTTAATACTTATTGGAAAGGCAAACTGAACCTCGGCGAAATGTTACTGAGCCGCGCTTGCAACAGCGCCGCTAATGACAACATCAAACAATTCTTTGATTTCGATCATGTCTTCTTTGTCAAATCGATCGCAAACTCTGAGTACGTGGGCGCCGGCGCAGAAAAGGGTATCAGTTTAGGTACATCGTTCTCTGTCAGTACGTCCTACAGCGAAAGCTTCACAAACTCGATGGGTGTTGGCTCAAAAATAGGCGCTGGTGCGGAACTGGGAAAATTCGCATCAGTAGGCGCTGAACTATATTCATCCATGGACTTCAGCCGCTCGACTTCAAAATCAGATTCAAACTCAATTGGACTAAGCGAAGGCTCAAGTTTACTGGTTACAGAAAGTCGTTTCAAAATTAGATCTACGGATTACCAATACTGCCTAGCCATTAAACCGAACTCGCGCTTATTTCAGCCCTCGAGCAAGGTTTGGTTCATGCGTTTATGGGACGGCGAAATTGACTACAGCCAGTTTTTTAAATCGAGTGTGAGCGCCGATGAAAAACTGAATTTGACCCAAAGAGGATTGCTAGTGTGTCAATCAGCACGCAGCGCTCAGCCTTTTGTGTTTCAAGAACAGTACTATTGGATAACTCAGCCACAATCTCAAAACGAAATCCAAGATCCAAACGACGAGAAAAACAAAATGTTTACGATTATGATTCGTGGCAACCAAGACTACAATCGCTTTAAGTACTACTTAACTCAAAAGTGGAAGCACCCTGGCAACGCAGCTGTGACAGCGGATTCTCCGGACTATTTGAATGGATTGATTCAAATGCAAGGATGGAAGCAATCGCCACCTGGGGCGCATATCTATCGCGAGCAATAAAACTGAAGAACAGTGGTGGCAGCGGTTTCGGTTGCGGAGTCGGTTCCGGTCCGGTTTAGGTTTTGGTTATGGTCTTTTTTTCTAATTCAGAATTGATTCTACTTTTTTTGCCGCTGAGTCTGCGCTGATGGATGTCATGCAGACATGAGTTTTGATTGGGCACTCGTTATGGCCGTGCGATCCGCAGGGGCGGCAGGCCAACTGATTATTTTCCACTACGTAGACCTGATTTCCCCAGGGGCGGTAGCCGAAATCTAATACCGTTGGGCCGAAGAATACTAATATTTTTTTTGCTAGGAGTGCCGCTAAGTGTGCGGATGCGCTGTCGTTTGCGATTACGAGTTCGCATCTATTCACAATCAAGATAGATTCCCACACTGACGATTTTCCAATTGTGTTTATCACGTTTGGCTGTTTTCCTACTTTTTCAATGATAGCGTCGCCGTATATTTCTTCACCCGGACCACCCATAAGAATGACGGAATGCTTCGACTTTAACAATTGCTGTACTAACGAAGCGAAGTGATCTACGGGCCAACGTTTTGTGTTCCAAACACTTCCTGGGAAAACGGCAATATGCTTTGAGTTCTGCGGTAACGATTGAAGCTCAGCCATCAACTGCGGTTTTACCTCGTGACTCGCAGATGGTAAATTCACATGAGGAAAGCGGGCCCAATTAGGAACCTCAACCATGTGGTGGTTGCTAAGCTTAGAATTGTAATTGTGATCGCTTGATTCCGTTTGAAAAAAATCAGCAAAACCGCCATCAATCAATGCGAGTAGCTGAATTATTCTTAGAGGCTCCGGTAGTTTCAAATTTCGCTTTACTTTTTTGTCGAAACCAAAAAAATTAAACCCTAACGAATAACCAATACGACAGTTGGCTTTAATTTTTAGAGACAGTAAATAACTTCGGAATGAACGATGAATGCAAAATAGATAATCAACGGGCTGTTGATTAATCGCATGAGCTACTGCAGAGTATGCGTCACCAGATCCTTTTTGCACCTCAAAAATTTCATCTACCAAATTCAGTTTCAAAAAGAAATCACCGATTCCTTTTTTACAGACTAAACCTATTTTTGCTTGTACAAATTTCTGTTTTAGCAAAACCAAGAATGGAATCGTTAGGACTAAATCACCTAGAAACGCAGTGTTGATAACAACAATTCGTTTGGATGCCAATTCTTTAGTGAACGGAATAGGATGATGATGATTCATTCTTTTCTCTAAAGAGAAACATCCCGGATCAACGAAGTCTCTTTATCCTTGTTGTTTTCACTTCCGACGTCTTGGGCCCCTACCCAAGCCATTAAGTGCTTAATGAACTGATCCGTATCGGCATGATCATAGCACATTCTTTCTTTACTACAATCCCTCTTCCAACATGGACTGCAGGTAAAGTCAGATTTAATCGCCGCGCCCTTACCATAAAATTCAACCTCGTGAGCACAGGTCGGACCAAACCAAGCCAGAGTATACTTCCCAAAAGCGATACCAGCATGCATAGCAAATGAATCACCACTAATAAGAACGTCTATAGCGGCGATACTTTGCAAACCATCACGCAATCCCTTCTGCGTATCTGAACGAATCACATCGGGATGATGTCTATGTATTTCATCATTAATAATGGTTTCGTCTCTTCCTCCGAGCAGAACAATTTGGATATCAGGGAACGACGCTTTAATTTGCGTAACAAGTTTAATCTGAGCCGGTGTCGACATTTTTTTATACGTAATTACATTGCCGCAACCCGTGTTGATACCGACTAGATATTTCTTGCTACCCAACCACTGCTGCCGGCGCTGTGCGCACCCTGCTTGCTCGAGCTCAGACAAATGCAACCAATAGGGTTCAAGATTAAACTCAAAGCCACACGTCTCGAACAACAACTGGATTTCTGACTTTGAGTTTTCGAAAAATTTCTTTTGATTCGACAATCCTAAACTCCAAAGCTCATGAGCATCTGCGTCCACAGGCCGAATGCTGCCCGAAATTGGATTTGCGGAAAAACCTTTGATTGATTTCGTGTTTAGAAATGGCAACAAGCCCGCAGTTTTTAAATCCTTGTCTAACGCATACACGGTCTCAAACGAAAACGCCTTCAGACTTAACAAAGACTCAAAATTAAGTTCCAGAACTTTATCAATTGCGGGGTGAAATTTTAAAACTTCATGGCTTGGTCGTTCTGTCAGCCAAACAACATAACTATCCGGATTTAACTCTTTAATTTTCCTAAGCAAGGCTGTTGAGCGCACAACACTGCCCATTGCACCCAAGTGAACAACTAGTATCGCTTTATCGGCAGCTGAATAACTGTGGCATTGTTCATGACAGGACGTATTTTTAGAACATGGCTTGTAACCGTTGAAGTGACGGCAATTAATAGCGCTCATGTTTTTATTTTATCAGATGTTTATGTTGGAATAAGTCTAAATAAACGATTTCATGACGTTGTGATAGTCCAGCGCCTTTTGTCGAGCTTTTTCAGCGAAGTCCGCGCCTTTGCCCGCATAAATAATCGAGCGAGACGCATTCACGATAATTCGTTTATTTTTTAAGTGCTTTGCCGTTTCCAGAATTTGGATTAAATCCCCGCCTTGGGCCCCTAGACCAGGAATCAATAATGGCAAATTAGAATCCATCTGACGAATCTGCTTCAAAGCATCGATGTAGGTACCACCAACGACCAAACCCAAATTGTTTTTCTGGTTCCATTCTTTGGAAACTTTACGAGCCAAGTGTTGATACAGCGGCTCGTCTCCATAACTACCCTTCACTGGCAAATCTTGAAAATCGCCACCATGAGGATTCGAAGTCTTGCACAATAAAAACAAACCTTTATTTTCGTAGTCTAAAAACGGAGTAATCACGTCTTTACCCATGTAGGCATTAAGAGTAACACTATCCGCACGATAGCGTTCAAATGATTCACGCGCGTACTGCTTAGCAGTCGAATCAATATCACCACGTTTTGAATCTAAAATCGTCACCACTTCTGGATAAGTGTCGTTCAGGTACTCAAATGTCATTTCTAAATCGCGTTCAAACCCTTCAGCCACGTAATAGGCATTTTGAGGTTTGTAGGAACAAACCAGGTCCGCGGTCGCATCAATAATTTCACGATTAAATTCAAAGAAAGGATTTTTTTTGCCGGAAAGAACGACCGGCAAAGACTTCAAGTCGGGATCTAAACCAACACACAGAAACGATTGGTTTTTCTGTGTGATATGATCAAGTTTCTCGTAGAAGTTCATTAACCAGTAATATTTCTATTTAAGAAATCAACGATCGAATCTTTCGGTTGATTACCAACAAGTTGGCCAACTTGTGAACCACCTTTAAATAACAACATCGCAGGAATACCACGAATATTGTACTTAGACGGTGTTTCTTGATTTTCATCAACATTCAATTTTACGACTTTAACTTTACCAGCCATCTCGCCTGCGATTTCTTCCAATTTAGGACCTAGCGCACGACAAGGACCACACCATTCAGCCCAAAAATCTACTAACACTGGTGTGTTAGAATTAAGTACGTCTGCTTCAAAAGAGCTGTCAGTTACTGCATTTGTAGTTGAACCCATAGATTCATCCTCCGATACCCCAACAATAATCCTTTATAATGGCGTTGTCCATATCTGGGATCAGCGCGCATAAAAGTGGCTCAAAACTGAGCAATTTCTTCAGATATTTAGTCTTTGTTAGGTTTGAAAAGCTGGGTCACAAATTCGCGGCGGACTTTATCTTGATCTTCTAAATCGTCAGGATTCCAGTCTTTTTTCAGATCATTAAGCTGCTTTTTAGCCTTCACTTTTTTGATCGTTGATTCCGGATACAGATGAAGGCCTTCCGTCATCTGAGTGTATTTTTTCATTTTTTCGCTGAGTTCTAAGGCACTCGTCGCGATCTCGTCTTTGATTTGCTGACCAACTACATTAAAATCTAAAACTTCCTCCGGCTCAAGTGCCGGTTTTGTAGGCGCCGACTTGGCGTCGGCAGCCACAGTCTCGGCTGCCCTAGGCTCTTCAGCTTCTTGTGGAGATTCTCCTTTTAACTCGCTGATAAGAGCGGCGAAAGGATCGACATCGACTTGTTTTTTAACAGGAGCATCCTCAGTGTCCGGCTCAAAGAAACTTTTCTTTGGCGGACGCATTGGCTGGTCAGCATTGGTGTCGGAGCTACCCACCGAAGCCCTTATCTCCCCTTCAGCCAAATCGTCGCTCATCGTTGGCAACGTCGACTTATCAGCTCCAAAGCTTTCAAGCTCGCCTTGAATATTTTGAATCATCTTCAACGTATCTGAATCGTAGGACGCAAACGCCAAGTCATCATTTCGATCTTTTGCAAAAGACTTCGCTAATTTTTCAATGACTTGTTTTTCATCCATCTTCAAAAGTTTGCAGATAATTTGAATCAGTCGAATCACGGAAATTGGGGACTCCAGCAGCATATCCATACGCATGCGAATCAATTCCTCGGCAGCTAATGCATACCCCTTCGGAAAAATCAAAACTGACTTTCCTGTCCAACGATTCATATCTTTTAGCTTCTTTCCAACACTTAAAGAATTAACTCTTTGGGTGTTACCAAAACCCACTAAAATTTCTGGATTAAATGCGACAATTTGATCTTTTACGGTATACTCGTTTGTCAAACCAATGACGTCGAAACCGCATTTCTTCAAAGAAAGTTCCGTTGCGTTCAGCTCAGCAAAATCGTCATAGACAAGCAGTATTTTACTCATTAAGTTTATAATATTAGTGAGGTTTTAGGTATACAACGGTTCTCTGAAAGAACCGCAACCGAGTGAGACAATGGTCTATGCCAGTAATTAGAGGGAAAAAAGCAATTCAGTATATCTTTTTCGAGATGGTACCTAGCTTTCTCTTGGGTCTCCTTGTGTTTATCTTCGTAATCCTTATGTTTCAGGTTTTGCGACTCACTGAATTCGCTTTAGTTCACGGTGTTGAGACACAAACATTGTCGGAAATCGTGATGTACATCTGCATTTCGATGCTACCAATTTTATTCCCAATGAGTTTGCTGTTTTCCATTTTAATTACTTACGGTCGCCTCAGCCAGGACTCTGAAGTCATTGCGATGAAGGCCAGCGGTTTATCTATGACTACGATTATGGCGCCGGCACTTGTTTTAGCACTTATTGTTTCCGTCGTATCGGGACAAACTTCATTTGAACTGGCACCTTGGGGCAATCGTCAGTTCGAAGTTTTGTTTACAAAGCTTGGCAATACCAAAGCGTCAGCCACAGTAAAAGCCGGTACATTTTCTGAAGGTTTTTTCGATTTAGTCGTTTACGCCAATGAAGTCGACACAAACACAGGTGCTCTTAAAAACCTGTTTATCTATAATGAACGAGACACTGATAAGCCAATTACGATAATTGCCAAGCAAGGGGAAATTATCCCTGATCCAAGCAACCCTGGTCATCGCGTGTTACTTCGTCTGGAAAATGGCGATATTCATCGCGGCGGAGAAAGTCACACTAAAATTAAATTTTCCACCTATGACCTACAACTCATTGATCCGGTAAAAAATGAATATAAGGAAAAGTCACCGCAATCGATGACCCTGAGTGATTTGTACCATTTAAAAAATGATGAAATGCAACGCAAAGAAGACCGCAATATTTTCGTAATCGAATTCCACAAGCGATGGGCAATCACCATCCTTTGTTTTGTCTTCGCTTTAGTGGGTGTTGGTTTAGGTATTGAGGCCAATCGCCGAGAACAAAAAACGAGCGGTTTCGTTCTATCTATTATCGTGATTATTATCTATTGGATTTTATACGTTAGCTTCGAAGGCATAGCCCGCTCAAACGCACTACCAGCGCCCGTCGCAATATGGACACCTAATTTTCTATTCGGTGCTTACGCTTTATATTTACTGAAGAAACAAGTCCGGTAGCCGGTTTGATTTAGAAAGATAAGGTAAAATAGAGCGATGCAGTAGCTTCCTTACCACCACCGTCGTCCGTGACGACATCGCCCCTCCCTTACCATTAATTAAATCTAATCTGTTAAAATTTATCAAAGACTTTTTTAATAGTTTTTAATTTTTTTTATAAGTTGGCTTATTTTTTTAGCAATCCAACAAGTTAGCTCTCTAGATTGGATCTGATCAACAGCGACAAGGTCGTTTGTCGCCAAAAGTTTATGCATTTTTTTATTTCTACTATAACCAAAAGCTCAGGTCATTTGATTCGGTCAACAAGTGCCCACCTAATTTTAACAACTGAAGGCTTCCTCTAAAACTGTCATCCAACGGGTGTCCGGGAACAACAAATACATCCCTGCCCATCTCTAACGCACGATGAGCAGTGATCAGCGTTCCGCTCTTTTCTCGAGCCTCAACCACGACAGATATCTTACCCAGGGCGGCGATTAACCTGTTACGATAACTAAAATGATGTTTTCGCACAGCCAAATCATCACTAAACTCGCTTATCAAACAACCACCGTTCTTCAGGATATCTTGACTCATCGGTTGAAACGATTTGGGATATAAATCCCCTAGCCCCGATGGCAACACAGCAATCGTTGGCATTTTCAAATCAATACTGGCTTGATGCGCCAACTGATCGACACCAATCGCTCCTCCACTCACAGAGGCTAGGCCATACTGTGACAACACAGATCCCAACTCTTTACGTAACCACCATAATGTCTTTTGAGACGGTTGCCGACTTCCTACCACTGCAATTTTATCCTGCATCCAAACCGGCTCGCCTAAAAAACTGAATACCAAAGGCGGATCCAAGATTTGCATAAATTCAGCTGGATAACTGGGCTCTCCGTAACGCAGCCGTTTTAAGTCTGCTTTGAAAAAAGGCGGCTTTTCATTTTTCATCGCTTCAAGAGTTGTAAAAACAATTTCAGCATCCAGCTCTTTAAGGGCAGTAAGGATGTCATCATAGTGATTGAGCGGAAAATGTGATAGAATCTCTAGGATAGAATCTTGAAGACGAAAGTATTTAGTTTGCTGAGACAGGAAAAACAAGAATGGATAAATCGGCGACATGATTTAGGCTGCGTAGCAGGTTCTAAACCATCCACTTAGAATTAGGATTTGAATAAACAAACGATATCCGAATCAGAACTCTTCTATTGGGGCTTCATCCAAAGTCGGTTCAGGCACGCTTTCTGGGCTAGGCGCCGAAGAATCACCCATTCCCTCATCGACCTTTACTGATTGCGGAACAAACTCACCACCTTCAGCCGACGCGACGATATCATTTACAGATATATCATCAAAAATATTCGAAATATAACCAATAGAATAATTAGAGGTCGTATCTACAATTACCACCGAACCCACTCGCTGAGGGTTTTCTTTAACTAAGGATTTTAGAAGGCGACGACGGCCTTCCAAATCTTCATACACTGGCAGTTTCATATTGGCCTGATAACCTCCAGCGGAACCCTGATCAATAACGACGAAACTTCCTTGCCCCACGATGCCATAGTCAGATAGGTTACCAATGATGCGACCTCGACCTGCAGTAGTTTCCCTCAGGGCATCTGATAATTTAAACGTCTTCATTTTCCCAGGCACGACAATAGAACCCGAAGCCACCAAAGTATTCGATTTTACAACCAACGCACGGTAAACATTTTCTTCCGAATTTACTTTACCTAAAATCTTCACTTCCCCTTCAGTTTCATACACTTCGACATTGTAAGGAGTTTCAACAGTGAATGCCTTTAATTTTTTCCCCGGTGTTAGCACCGTATAAGGCCCCTCCGGCTGAGTATCAAACTTAATGTAAATAAACTGCCCATCGCCGGCCGAACGAAAATCATTCTTGATCTCTACCACAGTTCCGACTTGTGAAATTGGCTCTTCCGACAAATAAAACTCTTGAGTGATACTTGACTCCATCGGAGTAATATCGCGCTCTTCCACTTGCACTTCTATATTTTTCTTAATAGATACCACTTCGTCTCGGAAAAACTTCGGTAGTTTAATTCCACCTTCCACAATATGCGTGTCTTCCGGAAGATCGTCGTCTTTCTTATCTGGAATAACCGGAGCTGGTGCATCGGCTTTAGGAGCCTGAGCCACATCAGCAGCTGGTTTATCAGCGCTATTATCCGTCGCTAATGTAGGAGTTGCTTTCGAGCTACCTTGATAAAACTTGATTTTCATATCCGGGAAAATCACGTGTGGATTATAGATCAGATCTTTATTTAACGACCACACTTTTGGCCAATAAAATGGATCACCAAACAGAGTCCCAGAAATATCCCAAAGCGTATCACCTTTATTAACAATGTACGTGTCGGCGGTGCGCTTACCAACAACCTTCTCCCAGTTTTGATCTGAGGTGCTGTCTTTATGAAACTTGGAATATGTACGGCTAAAACGCTCTTCTTTTTGATGAGTGTCGTCCGTCGACTGAGACTTAACTTCTAAATTTGACGGTGTCGGTTTGTATTCTTCAATTTGCGGGGCCGCAGGAGCTGGTATCGGTTGAGGTGCGGCTTGCTGAGGCGCAATCGGTTCTACGGGCGCTACAGGCTCAGCCGGTGGCGCTTCAGGAACCGCATCATCCAAGTTCGGAACCTGAATTGTATTATCCGTAGGAACATCGAGCGTCGATTCCGTTGGCAACGGAATATCGCTGGGATCAAGAGTTAATTCATCTTCTTGAGCCTGCAGTAGCAAACTTATTAAAAGCAATAAAAGTACGTTACGTTTTAACATCATCTTACTAATTTCATCTCGGTTTCAGCACGAAAATACTCTGGTGACTGAGGGTGCTTACGGCGGATCTCGTTGAAGATAGCTAACGATTGATTATTCAAATTCATACTACGATAAGCCATCGCTTTGCCGAATTTAGCAGCAACGACCTTATTACTCATCGGGAATTCAGAAATCACACGTTGGAAGTAGCCGACCGAGTCTTTATAATTTTTTTCCTCTAAGGCCATTTTTCCGGCTAAATAATAGGCATTGTCTATGAAAGGACTTTTAGGAAATTTTTTTGCAAATCCTTTAAGACGGATCGAAAGATTTCTATATTTTCCTGCTTGGTAGTCAGAAATAATTTCCGAGTAATATTCTAAATCCGATTTTGAATCTTTGATGCCTTCAAGTTCTTTTACAAGGTCATCATAATTGTTTGTGCGTGTCTTATTTACGACAGCTGCAGATGTTAACGCTCCAAACACACCCAAAATTAAACATGCTTTTCTAATCATTTAGACCCCTCTAGAATGCTCATCCAAATTATGACACGTAAACAAAAATGACATCAAGAAAAGTTATCCACAAAAAATGTTATCAACTCATTGTTCTGGACCTTGGACCATAGTATTTTCAAGGATTTGAGCCATTTGCTGCAATTATAGTCAGACCGCAATTAGAGTTTTTATTTGCTCAAAAAACGGGAAATCCGAGAAATAGTCGTTATCAGGTTTTCAGTATTTTTCCTCAATTTTTGGCAAAAAACAGCGGCGCCTTACTTTGCATGTCAGCGACGCTCATGATTATGATTCTTCCGTTTGTTCTTTTTTTAAGCATTCAATTTAAAATCGACATCTTGAAACCACTGGAGCCGCTATCGGGAGCGCTCCATCAGCAGTGCGTGAGCTGGTTTTCCGTAAACTCTGAAACAATATCAAACTCATATAATTTGAGCCGCGCCTTTATTTGTGGGCAAAAGATCACACAACCCACACAAAAACACACCTTGCAGAAGAGCGGCCTCTATCATGCGATCGTAGTCTCCGGAGGCCATTTCTTGTTTCTAGATTCTGTTTTAAAACGCCTATTGTGGCCGGCGTGGCTGCGATTTATCTTACTCGGCACCTACTATCTGATGACCGGTTTACAAGCACCAGGGCTGCGCTGTCTGATGCAAATGAGCGCATCTTCCCTGTGTCGCCGCAATGGAAAACACCTAAGCTCAGCTGCGCTTTGCTTTTATTCAGGCCTTTTCTGTTTAGTAATTTGCAGCCCACTTTGGATGTCACTCAGCTTCTGGCTTAGCTTTACAGTTTCACTTTCATTGAGTCTTTCTGGCGACCTATTCCCGCGCTCACAGGCTGGACTGAATGGGTTACTTCCGCTATCTTTAATTTATCTATTTCTTTTTCCGTTTAATTTCTTACATGGCTACCTACATCCACTGAATCTGATTCTCGGAATGCTTCTGTTGCAACCTTTTTGCGTTATTTTACTGGGCTCTGCGGGGCTGATTATCCTAGGACGAGGCCTTAACAATGACGGACTATACGAATTAAATTTTCAAATCAATCGACATCTGTTTCTAATTTTAGAAAAATTCACACTCATAATTCCTGAAAAAAACCACGGACATTTATCTTTGTTTTATCTTTGGTTTTATTTGTTCACGCTACTTGCTATAGTGCACGTATTTATTATTTATTTCCGACGGGACACGATCCGTGAATAAATGGGCTTTAATTTTCATTTTTATTTTTTCAACACAATCCATTTCAGACGAGTGGACCAGAACACCTTCAAATCGTAAAACCAAGATTAAAAACCCAAATGCACTTACCAAAAACAAAAGGCGCCCTGTTATTCACAGCGCGCCTTTGATTAAGATTTACGGAAAACGTAAAATCTATAATTGAGCTTTAAAATTACACTTTGTACGGACGGTATTCCATGTGTAAATCACGAGCTACCGGCTCATAACATACGTAACCGTTGTATACGTTTAGACCTTTCAATAGGGCTTTGTCTTTAGCTACAGCGTCTTCTACGCCCATAGCAGCTAACATTGAACCGTACTTTAAAGTCACGTTCGTTAATGCATACGTCGATGTTCTTGGAACAACACCTGGCATGTTTGGAACACAATAATGAATAACGCCATCGATTTCAAATGTAGGATTTTGGTGAGACGTCGGACGGCATGTTTCAATACAACCACCTTGGTCAACCGCAACGTCCACAACTACGGAACCTTTAGACATTTGCGATACTAATTCTTTGCTTACAAGCATTGGAGCTTTTTGACCAGTGATCAAAACGCCGCCGATTAGTAAATCACACTCACGAACTGATTCTTCAATGTTTTTAACGTTCGAGAATAATGTTTGTGCGCGACCTTGGAAAATATCATCTAGGTATTCTAAACGTGCTGTATCCACATCAAGGATAGTTACGTTAGCGCCTAGACCCATCGCCATTTTCGCAGCGTTAGTTCCCACAACACCGCCACCGATGATTGTTACTTTACCTGGTTTAACGCCAGTTACGCCGCCCATTAGGATACCTTTACCACCGTGATCACGTTGTAGGTAATAGGCACCGATTTGAGTCGCCATACGACCAGCAACCTCAGACATCGGTTTTAACAACGGAAGTGAACGATCAGCTAGTTCGATCGTTTCATACGCGACTGCTTTTACTTTTCGTTCAGCCAGAACTTTAGTTAGTTTAGGTTCTGCAGCCAAGTGAAGGTAGGTGTAAAGAATTTGATTCTCACGCATTAAATCGTATTCATCAGGAAGTGGTTCTTTCACTTTCATGATCATGTCGGCTTTTTTGTATACTTCAGCTTTAGTGTCGATGATTTTCGCACCCGCTTTTTCGAACTGTTCATTCGTGATCAAAGATCCAACGCCCGCATCTTTTTCGATGATTACGGTGTGGCCCTCTTTTACGAATTGCTTTACGCCCGCTTCGGTAATACCAACGCGGTTTTCGCTAATTTTAATTTCCTTAGGTACCCCAACTATCATATGTGACCCCTATTTTTTCTTAGTGGCTTTTTTAGCCGTTTTCTTTTTTGATGTTTTAGCTGCTGGCTTATTTTTTTTAGTCGCCTCGTAAGCTTCTTTTCCAGTTTTGCCAGATTTAACTAGGTCTTTGATCTCTTGTGCTCTTTTTTTGTTCATTAACTGCTCCTATTAGCGATTAAAATTATATTTTTTTAGAAGTCATATCATCGTAGATAACTAGCTCTAAATCAACTGCCGTGTCTTTGCGTCCTGCGCAAAATAGCTATCGGCTGCTAGGCAGCGAGGCCTTGCCCTTTAACTTAAAGCCCATGACGAGAACCTCTTAACCTCTTCCGAAATGTCGGCCCCAAGTTCAACATAACGATACTTATCCTTCGACGTCTTGATCAATTGAACCAACTTGTTCATCAAATCATGACCCGCTTTATGAAGAACCACATGCCCCATTAAAGGCATTTCCAAGTTTACCAAGTCACCCAAAGCATCTAGGCACTTATGGCGAACGAACTCGTCAGGGAAACGTAGGCCGCCGGGGTTTAAAATTTTCTGATCATCCAAAACGATCGCATTATCCATGCTGCCGCCTTTAGCCAATCCTTTCGCTTGTAACGCCTGAACGTCTTTCAGGAAACCAAACGTGCGTGCAGGCGCAAGCTCACGAGCATATGAAGATTCATTCACGTCGATATCGATTTTTTGCATACCAATTGCTGGGTGAGGAAAATCGATCGTCACGCTTAATCTTAGGCCGTGATACGGTAAAACATAAGCTTGTTTATCGCCCTCAGATAAAAAAATGGGTTCTTTGATATAGCAATATTCGCGCGGCTGATCTTGTTCGATCACGCCCGCTCTTTGAATGGCGTTGTAAAACTCGATCGAGCTACCGTCACAAATTGGAATTTCCGGACCATCAAGTTCGATGATTAAATTATCAATACGAAGAGCTGAAAGTGCCGACAGACAATGCTCAATCGTAGCTACCGTGAAGACCGAATTTCCAATCGAGGTTTGATAGGATGTCGCTTGAACATTTTCGCTGCTTACTTTTAAAGACGGTTTGCCTGGCAAATCGGCGCGAACAAAATGTACGCCCGTATCAATCGGTGCTGGACGAAACGTCAATGAGCACCGATCACCGGAGTGGATTCCAACGCCTTCTACGATTGCTTTTGTACGAATTGTCTTTTGTAAAAACATAAGTCCCGCCGAGGCTAAGTTGAAACGTTAAAAAGTGTCTTTTTCGCAAAATCCGTTAAGATACGGCCACGAGGCGTTTTTTGAATAAAACCTTCTTGAATCAAGAATGGCTCAAACACATCCTCTAGTGTGTCCTTATCCTCACTCAGCGCGGCTGACAGGGTTTCAATGCCCACAGGTCCGCTGTTATATTTTTCATAGATTAAAGTCAAAAGTTTTCGATCCATCATATCTAACCCTAACTTATCTACACCCAGGCGGTTCAACGCATTTTCAGCTAAGGACTCGTCCACAGAACCATTCCCTTGAACATCCGCAAAGTCGCGAACGCGTTTGAGCAAACGATTCGCAATACGAGGCGTTCCCCGGCTACGACGAGCGATTTCTTCCGCTCCGTCGTCAGCTAGGTTCATTTTTAACAAACCCGAATTACGCTTAAGTATTTTTTGCAAAGATCCACGATCATAAAACTGCAATCGCTCTACGATCCCGAAACGATCACGGAAAGGCGCATTCAGAGCCCCTGCGCGTGTCGTCGCCCCCACCAATGTAAATGGGCTTAACTGAAACTTCATTGAACGAGCTCCGATACCATCACCCGTCACGATGTCGATGTAATAGTCTTCCATAGCTGAATATAGGTATTCCTCAAGCGTTCGATTCAAACGATGAATTTCATCAATAAACAAAACAGAATACGGCTTAAGAGACGTCAATAATCCCGCTAAATCACCCTTCTTTTCAATCGAAGGGGCTGAGGCCATTTTAAAATCCACACCGAATTCATTGGCGATAATTCGCGACAATGTCGTTTTACCTAAACCTGGAGGCCCATACAACAACACGTGATCCAGTGGTTCTTTACGTTTTTTGGCGGCTTGAATATAAACATTCAATTTATCTTTGATGTCATCTTGGCCAGGAAAATCAGAAAACTGCTGAGGGCGTAGTTCGTTTTCCCATTTCTTTTCTTCTTCGTACGATACGGATTCTAATATTCTTTCCATAACTTCCTACACCTGAGTTAATTTGGCCAGGCCGCCACGAATGGAATCTTCTACGGATAACTCTTTTGGCAATTGGCTGACATACTCATCAACCAGTTGCGGTTTAAACCCTAAATTAATCAAAGCCGACGAAACTTGCTGACGTTGGTGAGAGGTCTCGGCCGGCTTCTCCTGAACACGAACTAGCTTACCCTTAAGGCTTAAAATAATTTGCTCCGCTGTTTTTTTGCCAACGCGAGGCAATTGAGATAGCGCCTTAGCATCCGAGTTTTCAATCAGCTCAACCAGCTTGTCGTAGGGAGCACCTGATAATATACCGATGGCCATTTTAGGTCCTACGCCATTTACTTTTAACAACGATAGAAATAGATTTTTTTCCTCACGAAATTGAAATCCAAACAGAGTCAATGCATCTTCACGAACGTGAGTATAGATCCACATAGAGATCGTTTTATTCATGGTTTCCGAAATTTGCGCAATCGTTTGTAGAGATGCGTATATTTCATATCCCACACCGTGCACATCCAAAATAAAATATTCTGGCTGCAGTTCTACAACTTCACCTCTAAGAAAACCTATCATACCCGTCCCCTACTAATTCTGTTTGGCTTGGCTGATCACCACGTTCGCTTTGTGAACGCAATGGTGATGATACGCAAGAGCTAATGCATCCGAAGCATCTAGAAAATCAAAGTGATTAATCCCTAGCATAAACTTCAGAACTTCGGCCACTTGGATCTTATCCGAACTCCCCGACCCTGTAATCGTTTTTTTTACTTCCCGCGGGGTGTATTCGAACACTGTGCAACGGCTTTCCATGGCTTTAGCGATGCAGATCCCGCGCGCATGGCCTAATTTGAAGGCTGAATCTGGATTTTTCCCTAAAAACAGCTTTTCAACGACCACTGTATTCGGCTGGTATTTTTTTAAAATATGATCCAAATTCTGTGAAAGTAATAATAAACGATCATTAAAACTCAGCGAACCCGTTTTTAATTGTATTATACCGTGAGAGACCGCGCGCGGTTTATCTTTTGACGTATCAATGACACCAAAACCAGTGATTTGTGAACCAGGGTCAATCCCAAGAATTATGGACATTCCCAGATTCAACCATCTCGGCGCTTTTTTGGCAAAATCCTTGAAACATTTATGACTGAGTGTAGTATAAAAATATGGCGAACTACCCAAAAGACATTATTGAAAAGTATCGAGGTGTATTAAAAAAGACACCAGATTCCCAAGTCTTTGCCCCGCTCGCCGAGGCCTATCGCGAAAACGGTGAGATCGACCTAGCTGAAAAAGTATGCAAAGAGGGTCTACGTCGTCACCCTAGCCACGTCAGCGCCTGGGTGATTTTAGCCAAAATTTTGAAAGACAAAAAAAATTGGGATGAGGCTTTAAAAGCGTTGACTCAAGCCCTGAAGTTGTCAGGTAGCAACATCCTCGCTCATCAGCTCATGGGCGAATTATACCTTGAAAAAAGGGATACTTCGAATGCAATCAAATCATTCAAAATGGTACTGCTGCTAAATCCTCATCACACAAAGGTAAAAAAGATTTTAGAACGTATTGAAAGCATGTCGGCACGTGATTTCCAAGAAGATCTATTTGAGTTTAAAAAACTCTCGATTTCTCCAGAGTCAGCATCTGAGATAAATATGGAAGGTACTCGTAGCCAGGTCATTGAACCCAACAAACCAGATTCTGATTTAGTTTATCAAAGAACACTGCAACGAATTATTTCACTCGTGGATGCCTTTATCGCTCGAAATCAGCTGAAACAAGCCTCAACATTGCTCGATAATAGTTTGCGCGACTACCCGGAAGATAAAGATTTATTGTACCGTCAAAAAGTTCTAAAAATGCGCGCCCAGCCTAGTTTCATTGTTACCGAGGCACAAGAAGATGAACAGCGCGCATCGATTCGCAAACAATCTAAACAAGCGAAACTCGACAAACTGAATCGTATTCTTCAGCGCATTCACGATTTCCGCTAAATTTAACATAACCAATTAGAATGTTCCGAACGATAAGTGGAACGCATACTCGCCTTTGTCAGTAGGACGGCGATCTAGTTTTTTACCGATCTCCATATTTAGGGCGCCAACAACTGTGTTATACCTAAGTCCAACGCCCACCGAGTCACGATAGTCATCTTGGAAGACTAGGTCCTTAATTTTTACGGAACCTCCATCATAAAAAATACCACCATAAAAGTTACCGTATATTGGGAAGCGAATTTCCGATTTAAACAAAAATTGCTGTGCATTTGTTTTCAAGACGTAGTCATTTGTTTTCATTCCTAAATCAGTATCATTCGGCAAAACTTCCTGAGACCCATACTCTAAACCACGAATTGTTGATCCACCACCCAAGATAAAACCTTTCTTAGAAAACGGCACCCCACCATTTGGATCTTTGTTCAAGTTTTCTAGATAGCCGTAACGTAGATTATGTGCCCATACCCAGTTTTTAACCACGGGCCAATAGTGAGTGAACGATCCGGTAAAGCGGTAATATTCAATCGTCGCCGAACTTCCTAACTGTGGACTTGCGTATTCTAAGCTTAACCGCGAAAAAATTCCCTTCGTTGGCAAAAATGGATTGTCACGGAAGTCGATATCGATAGTTGGACCAATGGACGCAATATTTTGCGATTTAATGGATTGATTGTCTTCATTTATGTCTATGGTTTCTTGGTTATCACGTATATAGAAATCGCGATACTGCTCTAAATTGTATACATCAAAAATACCAGTGATATGAGACGTGATGTCTTTTTCTAACGACCAGACATACTGATTACTTTCAACCCCTTGCTTGTCATCGGATATACTGACATAGCGTGATCTTGATACGTTGATGCGACCGCGCAGACGAGAGCTAAATAAATAAGGCTCAACGTATCCAAAAATAACTTTTAATTCTGGGTATTTAATATCGGCGATATTGTAATTACCTTCCAAACGAGATGAAATACCACGTCCGGTTCCCAATATATTACGATATCCTGCTCCCGCATATCCCCTAAGGGTCCCATTACGCTCATTCGTTGCTCCAACACCCAATGTAACCGTGCCGGGATCACGCTCAGTTACCTTAACCACGACCGTTCGGTCGGCCTGACTAGTACGCTGTTCAAGCGTTCTAATTTCTACCGTTCCGAAATATCCCGTTTTTTGAAGGCGCAAAATTGACTCTTCTATTTTCGCAGGAGTTAAAACATCACCTCGACGAAACTCCAACTCGATAAAGATGATTTCATCTTTGGTGTACAAATTACCCTCGGCGGCAATACTGGCTACACGTACTTTCGGTCCCTCATAAATGCGGTAAACCAAATCCGCTTTAGTATTGTCCGAATTGTAGGTAACCAAAGTGTCTTTCTCATTTGTGATAGCAACTTCCAAATACCCTTGCTCTTGATAGTAAGCTTTAATTAAAGCTATCGAACGTTCCAATTTACCAAGTTCCAACGGAAGATCTTTTTTTAATCCAATCAATCCCGCAAGCACATCTTGGGAAACATTGTCATTCCCCTCAAATGCCAGGCTATTAACGATCGTTTGCGGCCCTTCCTCGATATTAATGTAGAGGCTAATCTTGTCCTTTTTTGTGTTAAAAATTGTTCGGAAACTGGGAATGTCAAATGCTAGATAGCCTTGATTTTGCATTTCGATTTCAAAGTTGGCCACTACCTTCTCTACGCTTTCTCGAACATAGATTTTCTTACTTATGATATCTGCTGAAAGCTGGCTAAACAGAGAATTATAGAATGATACATCTTTTTTAAAGTTCCCTTGAAATACGATTTTCTCGATATAAACCTTAGGACCTTCACTAATACGGAATAGAACTTTTCGTTCGAACTTTTTAGGCTCGGTCACTTCGCTTTGGACGTCCGCGCGAACATACCCTAATGACAAGTAGTAGTTTTTTAATTTAAAGGCCAATTCCGCGGCCACGTTTGGATTTGTCGAAATATAGTTTTCAACATCTAACACATCCATCAAGTCGTCATGTGGAACTTCTTTATACCCAATAAAATCAAAAATGAAACGATTTGTATTGTTAATATGAACTACTAAATTCACTGCGGAATCATTGTCCGTAAAATTTGTTTCTATCTTAACGACTTCCCCTTGAAGAATTCTTTTGTCCTTAAAATAGCCCTTTATGTCGTCCCTAATTTTTTGAACTAGGTCTTCCGTAAAGTGATCTTTTTCAAATTTCCTAAGTCTACGAGTTAACTCCGCCTTCAATTCTAAATTAGCGGTACGCAATTCCAGATTTTTAATACGAGTAGGGTTACTCTCGACAACAGTTATATCAACGTTCACATTTTGATCAGTCGATTCTGGAATCTCAACATTAACAGTGGTATTTAAATAACCAGTTTCATTATAAAATTTTCTAATCTTTTCCGCACCTTCAAGGACTGTATCGGTATCAAGAATATCACCTTCTGCATAGCCAATTAAATTTTTCAGTTCGCTATCGGAATGAGCCTTGTTGCCAGATACAGAAATACGTCGGACTCGCGTCGATTTCACTAGATTAATAACGTAGGTTTCCCCCTCTTGGTAAACCTCAATCAGTTCGTTATTAGTTTTCAAATGAATAGTACGAATGATCTCGTCCAATTGGGAAAGGGTAATACCCGCACCTAAGAACGATTTATATTTTTCTAATACTTCAGATTGGATATCCGACGGCACGTTAACAAATTTTAAATCTCTTCCCTCTGAAACTGAGGCAAATCCAAATAACATCGAGACACAGATGAATATCAAACTATATTTACTCATCTAAACTCTCGCTTGAATTCCAAATCCAAACCAAACACGCTTTGAGATTGGCGATCACTATTTTCAGTTCCTTCAAATTCGCGGCCTTCCCAATTACCAATTGCCGAGACGTTGTTATTGAAAAAATACTGAATTTTCACTTCCGTCGAAGGATCAGTTCCTAGGGCGCGACTTGCTGATGCTTGAATCTTGTTCGTAATTTTCCTTGAAACTGTCGCTTTCGAGACGTTGGCATTTCTATTGGAGTCATATTGATTCACTAATTGCAAATCTAAACCCAATGTGTTCTTCACACCCTTCGAAAAACCCGTTTGCGACAACAATTGTGCACCTATTTCTATACCCGTCTGCTCGGCTTGCGCCCTTGACTGAACGTTTTGTTCCAATTGCGACGAGGTAATTCCCAGCGCCAACAAAGAAATAATTTCATTTTCTGCTAGCGGCGGAGAACTACTCATTTTTATATTTGCTGTTTTTGCCGGGCCTTGCGCTAAAATACTGATGTCGTAATCATTCACGCGCGCTGATGCGGTAACGTATACCTCTGGATTAATCTCTGTAGGATTGTTAAAATTCAAAGTCCCGCTCTGCAAGTCGAACACCTTATCTTTAAAATACAACTTGGTACCTTTTTCTAAGTCGATTTTACCAAAAAGTAATATATTAGAAATTGGCCCACGTAATTGAATATTTCCATTAGCGTATCCATCCACTAGTGAATTCTTAACCAAATACTTTGTATCTAGGAACACGTTAATATCAAGTGCGATTGGATCAAATGCTTTTTCTTTTAAAGACTTAGGTAAATAAATACTTTGTTTAGTGGTTGGACCAGTTTCGTCGCCACCTAGTTCTTTTTCAAAAATACCGCCGGTAATATTATAAGTTCCGGCGATCAAAAACGGGAACCACTTTCCTGATAACACCAAGTTTGCATTTCCACTTGTTCGTACTTTATCTGGGATATTTAGATTCACATTTTCTGCTTTTATATTTAGAAAGAGTGGAACATTTTTTGGGCCAAGAATTTCGATCTGTCCGTCAGCTTTCATTGATCCGCCGGCAAAGCTTGATTTCAAGTTTTGTACAAATATTTTAGACTGCGAAAACACCAAAGTTGTATTAATCTTCTCAAACGGGTGAGGGAAGTTTTTTATCTTCACATAAGAGTCCTGCACTACGGCCTGCCCCAAGATACGGGGTGCTTTCATCTGACCAGAAATTCGCGCCCCTAATTCAAATGGGCCACTCATTTCTTCTAAGAATGGTGCCAAAAAATGAAGAATACGCAAATCCGATTTGGCGCTAATACGAACGTTTAAGCGATCAAACGTAAAGTCGTCTCCAGAAAGTTCAATGATGTTATCTGGGCCAACGAGTTTCATTTCTGAAATGGTAAAAGCCCCCTTATTGCATTGGATCGTTCCTTTTTCGGCCAAATTCAATTTTAAATTACCTCGCTGTATAACCAAATCATCGATTGTGATCTTACCATCGAGATCATTTAATTCCGTACTGCTTGCCGTTAATGCCGTCTCGCCAGTCAAATTTCCGACGTAGTCTCCTTGTATACTTTCAGCCCCAATAAAAGGAAACAATACAGTGTGGTCAAAATTTGTGAATTTTGTATTTAGAATCACTTTCGAATCATTAGCCTCAAATGGCCATCGCACACGGGCATTTAATTTTTGATTAAACAGCTTCATATCCCACAGCATGGCTTCTTTATCTAAAGAAAGCTTAATATCACTGCCTTCGAGCTGTTTATCACCAACTAAAACCTCTGGGGAATTAATTTGAACGTCCAAAGTTGGGTTATTGATCGGCCCCCGTGTTGTATAGGAAAATCCAATATCACCAAACACGGGTACACTTAAACTCTTAACAAAATCGCTTTCTTCAAGGCGGAACCCTTGGCCAGTTCCTTTCAAATTAAACGTTTTGTCTGGATTCAACGTTCCCTCAACGGATAGTCTTGAATTCTTTTTACTCAGAGCGCTGTTGGTAAATACAGATGTTCCCTTTTCAGCATTGATATTGATATTGAGCTCGTTGAAATGTTCTGTATAAACCTGAACCTCTTTAAACGCGGCCGCTAAATTATAATTCATTTTCCAAAAATCAAGGGGACCATTCATTTTAACTTTTGCGGAGCCTATACCGTCGATATTAAACGGAATGGGAACAACATCGTTCGTAATTGTCAAAATATCTTTCAATTTTGCGGCGTCGAAATTTATATCACCTTGAATTTCCGATCCCCGAAGGTTTAGATCGATATGCCCAGTGTATTTAGATTCATTTATTTGACCTTTAAGTTCACCCAAAGTTAACGTTCCATCAAGATACGATAGTTGAGTCTCTAGGTTACCAAAGTTATATTTTTCAAGACGGAAATCAGTCCCTAACGTTTTCATGGCAAAGGTCGCCGCATGGGAATCACCTTTGGTACTTCCATCAATAGCTAGGCTGCCTCTAAAATCCAAATTAGCAAGCGATATTACATTTTTGAAGTCGACCTTTGGCGACTTAAATTTAATTTCAAAGCCTTTATTGTAGTCAACGACGCCTTCACTTTCGACGGTATTATCATTTACCGTGGCTACACCCTTGTACGCTATTTTATCCAAGTCAGAGAAAAATTCGCCAGAGACACCAAAATCACCCAATTCGACAATTCGAGAAAGAGGATCGCGCATTTCAGATTGAACTTTTAATCCGAAGCCTTTTATATTCGCCTTACAAAAGACGTTGAAACCTTTTATGGCACCTTCACATTCCACCTTTGGCGAAATAGCCACGAATACCGGAACTTCTTTTAAGTTTAAAGACAAGAATAATTTTTGTAAGTCGAACCGATCGGACGACACGCTTGCTTTAAACTCGTGAGGTTCTTTCAAAGTGATTGATGATTCCGATAGAGTTACTTTTCCCGCAGGATGAATGAGTTCAATATTTGAAAACTTCACTCGATCTTTTTTAAACTCGCTGCGAATAATGGCTGTTCCAAAATCAAATTTATCAAAGACGATGTTTTCTGAATTTAAATTAATGTTACCATCAATTGAATGTAGACCCCTAAATGCTAAGTTACCCCCTACGGTAACTTTGCCTTCCAATTTTTCCTTTAGGCTAAGGATACCAAATTGCTCTAGAATATTTTTTATTTCCTGAAGGTCGGTCGCCGCCGACACAGTCATCTGCCCCACTATTTTACTATTTAACTGATTGACGTCTTCAATCATGCCCTCAACTTTAGCTACATTGTCCTTAACTTTTAATTGAATCTCTCGTACCAGTAAATTCGCTTTAGAAAATAGCAGGTTTACGTTGACCTCTAACGGAACAGTGACCTGATTTTTTTCGTTTTTTATTACACTGTTTTTAATATTTAGTCGTGCTAAGAATTTTGAGTCTAAATAGCTTGTTCTGATAAGAGACTCGTTTATCTTGAAGTTCATCTGATGTCTTCTTGAGTTCAAATTCAAACTTAGGTTATCAATTTTGAAACGTTGAATTGGAACCATGTTCAGAACTTCATACACTTGATTGATGTTAAACTCTGAGTTTGATTTTGGTTGATCAAGAATTGGATCCAATTCAACATCTAACTTCAACTCATCAACGCTCAGGATATTGAAATTCAACTTACCGATCAAAAGATCGAATAGATTGATTTTCATATCAACTTCCTTGATATCGAAATCTTTCAAGATGCCGCTTAGTGCCTTTTTAGTCTTAATTTTTATATTCTTAACTTTTACGCGTGGATCGAATACCTCGAAGTCGACTTTTTCAAACTGAATTTCTGCAAATTCATTTGAGTTAGAAATTTTTAAAAGATGTTCATTGGCGTAATCGGTAACGATTGGAAAAACAACCATCTTCAAAGCGGCATAGATTAAAAAAAGGATTCCAATCGGAGTTGCAAAAAGCCAAATCTTATTTCTCAAGATCGGCTCCATTCGGCAAGCAAGACGTCCGAACTACGATAACTAGGTTTTATCTCTACAACGGCCTGTAATACTTCGATTGCTGTATTTCGCTCGCCCAGATTCCACAAAGCCAGCGAACGAATAAATGTACATGCTAAAAACGTATCTGGTAAATGCGAGTAGCCTTTTTCGATTGCCGGTAACAATGTTAATACTTCTAGATTACGTCGGTTCATTAGTAGCACTTCGATATATAGCCAAATGTTTTGGTCGATAATCTCGGGGCTATGAAACAATTCAAGTGCTAGTTCAGGCATTTCTAACATAATGCTCATGATCACGAGATCTGACTCAAAGCCCTCAAATTTCTTAATTTCTTTTCTGATAAATCGAGCCAGTCCCTGCTGAGCCGCAAGTAATTCTGGATCCGGCTTAGGTTTAATATCTAATCTAGACTTCTTGTGCCGATACTTATCAAATACACTTTCCGCATCCTTCTCTTTAAACTTCATTGTGATACGGCCAATTTCTGGATCGTTTGGGAAAACTTTTTCTAATTTTCGTATCGTATTCCGTGCCGGTTCATTCAAGTTTTGACTATTAAACAATTCGAACTTTTGAATCAGCTCTCTGCGTAGCTTGGTTAATTTTTGAGAATTTAAATCGCGTAACTTTTTTCTGTTCTCGCGAATTCCTGGCCATTCCGAATCACCTATTTTCGTCAAAGAGGCGTCCACCCAGCGTTTCATATCTTCGTTTAAGTAGGCCACTATTATTTTATTTAGGTCCTTAGATATTGTAGGAAAGCTTTTCACCACAGCCCAAATCAGAAACGCAGGTGGTAATTTCAAGTCTTCGTCTTTATGAAACTTCAGGAAAAAATACAAAATCAAATCACATCGGCCGGCTTTCAAAATAAAAAGACAGAACGTATTTATATTCGCCTCGGACCACTCATAATCCGAGGTGATCATTTTTTCATAGATCCACTCGGCGATAAACGACGGCGGGTGTCCCTGATTTAGATGAATATGAATCTCGTCATCGAGCGATAGAGCCAAAGATAATCCTTCGTGATGGTAAATACATCACCCTTTAATTTTGCAGAATTATCTTGTGTTTAATGAGACTTAATTTGATGCGTCATAGCTATTTCGGACCTACGAATGAGGCAAAAATAGCTAGACTCAAAACTACGTATTTCCAACAACACCGAAGGTGTTGTTTTTTGA
>DDTZ01000175.1 GCA_002344565.1 Bdellovibrionaceae bacterium UBA2351
ACGCCTAGTCGGGGACGCCTAGTCTAGTATTTCACTCTTTTTGTTAAGAGAGCTTAACATAGCTCTCTTAAGTGCCGAACTAAGGCTAGCTAATTAGCTAAAATATGAGTGAAATTCAAATTTCAAAAACTCTTTTAATTTTAAAAGCTAACGCCAATTCAACGGCCGCCGCTGAACAATTTTTGCGCAATCGCGAATGGGTTGTGTTTTCTACGACAAATTTAAAAGATTTTCTAACTCATATCATTCAGAAAAAACCGAGTTTTGTTATGATCAGCGTAGATCATCCGAACAAAAAGGTTTTGATGATGCCAAAGGTTTTGACCTCATCATTTCCTATCTGTGTTTTTGCCTTTGCCGAAAATTCGTCCTCGGTCACCTTTAGAAAGCTTCAAGATGTTGTGTGTGCGTATAAAATTAATCCGCCAGCAACGGGGCCCGCGATTGAGCGTACCGTAAACAAGTATCTACGTGATCAAGAAAAGAAAATTCGTGAACAGAACGAAAAACCGCAGTTAGATTCAAATGGAAAACCGATCGTAAATTCCGCAGATCCAGGAGTGACTGTGATTCAGTCCGGAGCGAGTGGTGCGGCTGGAGATGCCGCCACTCAAGCCGGTGGTGGTTGGGATCAGGCTTCGAGCATTTTATCTCAGTTATTGGCTGGTGATGATAGTGCTGGCAAAGCAGGATCTTTGGGTGCGTCCCTCACAACCGGCGAAGGTATTGAGGGCGGGAATGGGACTTGGGTTCCCATGGAAGGTGTTGATGGCACCGGGGCAGCGAGCGACCAAGCGGGGATGTTATCCGGCGGCGGTTCAAACGATCAGGCCGGCAGCTTAAATGGGCTCAGTGGGGACTATTCCGGAGGCTTTGATCAGCCGGGTTCGTTTGAATCTACTCAAAACAATTCGGGTGTGAGCGGGATGTTAGGTCGATCAGGCGAAGGGAATGCTCAATCGGGAAACCTAAACAGCCAAGCTTCTAGCCAATCGGGATCTATTTCCTACAATGACAATGATTTCGAAGATGAAGGTAAAACCAGGAAGTTAGCCAAGAATCCTCAATCGATTTCTACTGGTAAAAATAAAGACGGAAACAAAGAAAATGCGACGGCGGGAACATTGGATGATGTTCAAGCCGGTAAGCTTAAATCGCCGAAGAAATATGAAAAAGAAGGCAAGATCATAACGCTCATGGGACGCTCGAGCGGGCAGGGGCAAGATTCGATTATCCTTAAAGGCACTAAGCAGGCTCTGGATCAGACCGTCCAAGTCAACGATGGCGTGGTCAAGCAGGCGATTCAAGATTCATCTCAGGTGGCCTGCATCGTAGTGGAGTCCGAAAAGTTTAATGGTTACCTAATTGCGGCCTTGGGAAAAAATCGAAAGATGGACGGCCCCTTTGTTAAGGCCATTCAGGATCGTCTATTTAAATTTCTAAAAGAAAATGGCGAAAATGTCGTGGACAAAGAGAGTCTGAATCTGAAAATTAAGAAAGTCGAATTTGAAGATTGGGCTTTAGAATATGCCGAATTTTTAAAGAAGTCTGTTCATAACGGCGATGAAATCGCGATGGCGTTTTTTCCAATTCCAAATGCTCGTACAGAAGTAGGCGAATCAGCATCGGCAACCATGGCGTCTGTTAAAATCAATGAAATGGAAGGCGATAAACAGGTAGAATTCAATATGTACCTTTATCTGCCATCGAATAAGAAATACATTCTTTATACCCCTAAGGGTGGCACGTTTTATACGACTCAAAAAGGTCGTTTAGAGGAAAAGGGTGTAAAAGAAGTGCATATGCTCAAATCGGAAGTGAATGATTTGGCTAAATATAAGGCTCAGAATTATCTTAATAATTTAATCGAGACCTATAGGCAGAAGAAATCAATCAAAGTGGCCTAGGTACCTAGAGTAAGTTTAGAAATTAGCGTAGAAATTCATAGTCAAAATAAACAAAATAAAGAATACAAAGACCATGCGGTGGTTAAAATCTGATAAAAGTGTCGAAAACATCGAAGCGTTTTAGCAGTCCGATCTTAAAAAACAACAGATTTTTAGAATAGAGTCTCTAGCTTGACGCATTTTTGTAAATTATTACCAGCGTTGACAAATTCTCAATCCTCAGGCTTTTTATTCGTTCCCAATTAACTATAAAAGGTGGACGTTCATGATGGATTTAAACAGTGCTTCCTTGCTGCAGTTACCGGCGATATCGGGCGCAGTAGGACTTTTAATTGCTTTATTCTTTTACTTCAAAGTTAAGGCTCAACCCGCAGGTAACGAGACGATGAATCGTATCTCTACCTACATCCGCGAAGGCTCTATGGCTTTCCTTGTACGCGAGTACAAAGTGTTAGGTATTTATTCTGTGGTGGTTGGTGCAGCTCTATTTTTTGCTCTTGGCTGGGAATCATGTGTATTCTTTTTGTTAGGCGCATTCTTGTCATTACTTGCTGGTTTCTTTGGTATGAAAGCAGCGACGTATGCGAACGTTCGTACCGCTCAGGCCGCTACAACAGGTATTAAACCAAATGCGTTACTAGTCGCTCTTGATGGCGGCGCGGTTATGGGGCTTGCGGTAGCGGGCTT